>CAXEUQ010000145.1:0-3249 GCA_963999425.1 uncultured Candidatus Poseidoniales archaeon
CTATACATCTTCTACAGGAGGAATCCCGACAACTTCGACTGGGAGAGCTTTGCCCCCTGGATTTCCGAGTGGCTGACCAGTACCGATCACAAGAAGATTGGAACCCTGTACTTTGTGCAGGGCCTGTTCTTCCTCGGCGTTGGCGGCATCATGGCTCTGATGATTAGGATGCAGCTTGCAATTCCGGGTAACGACTTCATCTCACAGGACTACTACAACCAGTTCTTCACCCTGCACGGGACTACTATGATTTTCCTCGCTGCGATGCCGCTGATAGCGGGCTTCGCCAATTGGATAGTACCGCTGCAGATAGGTGCCCCTGATCTCGCCTTCCCCCGACTTAACGCGATGTCGTTCTGGCTCCAGCCTGTCGCCGCCCTGCTGATTTTCACTGGGGTATTCAGCGGTCAGGGTGCGGACACAGGATGGACTGGTTACGCGCCTTACGTCGTGACTGAGACCACCCATGAGGGAGTCAGCATGTGGGCTGCAGGTCAGTTGATGCTTGTCGCATCCTCCACCCTTACTGGAATCAACTTCCTCACTACCATGGCGGTAATGCGAGCGCCTGGTATGGGCTGGTTCCAGATGCCCCTGTTCACCTGGTCTATTCTGGTGGCCAACCTGATGCTTTTCATCTCCATACCTGCCTTCGGTGTCGGGCTGATTCAGGTATATCTGGACCGTACTATCGGCACCGCGTTCTACGATGTCACTGCGGGTGGTGATCCGTTGCTGTGGAGTCACCTGTTCTGGTACTTCGGGCACCCTGAAGTTTACGTCGTCATAGTGCCCGCCTTCGGAGTAATCTCAGAAGTCATCGCCACCAGTGCACGAAGATCCATCTTCGGCTACAAGTCGATGGTCTACGCGATGGCTGGAATCGGCCTAGTCTCGTTCATCGTCTACGGTCACCACATGTTCACCTCTGGGATGTCCCCCACACTGCGCTTCGTCACCATGCTGACTACAATGCTGGTGGCCGTGCCGACTGGAATCAAGATTTTCAATTGGCTTAAGACGATGCATGGCGGCTCGCTCGTATACAGGACCCATACGCTGTGGACTCTTGGCTTCCTCGTGACCTTCACGCTGGGAGGAATCTCCGGGATGTTCTTCCCATCTATGGCTTTGGACGTGCACCTGCACGAGACCTACTTCGTGGTCGCTCACTTCCACTATGTGCTGGTCGGCGGTACTGTCTTCGGCTTCTTCGCCGCTATCTACTACTGGTACCCCAAGATGACCGGTAGGATGCTCGATGAGAGACTCGGAGTGCTGCACTTCCTGACTGCTTTCATCTCCTACAATGCACTGTTCTGGCCTATGCACAGGCTAGGTGTGGTGGGGATGATTCGCCGTACCCACACATACTACATCACCACTGACGACTTCAACGCCCTGCCCGAGTGGGCTGCCGACTGGAACATGCTGATCTCAATTTCGGCCTTCCTGTTCTTCGCGAGCAACCTCATTCTGGTCTACAACATGATCAAGACTCTTGTGAGGGGGGATAAGGCTCCTGCCGACCCATGGGGTGGATGGTCCTTCGAGTGGATGACCACATCCCCTCCACCTACACCTAGTTTCGACCCGCACAACCTGCCCGAGCTCAAGGATGCCAACGAGCATGTGGCCAATGAGCCAGGGGTGTTCGGTCAGATGTTCCGAAGGCTGATGGTGGCAGACGATGCACCAGAGGAGGGATCGCATTGAGTTCTGACTACCACGACCACGATCATCCAAGCCCATGGGGTCCTCATGACTGGGGTCACGGTGCTCCACACAACTCCTACTCGCCTCTGGTGATGTCAATTGGAATCGGAATCTTCCTGTTTACCTTCGGGGGTCTGTTCAGCTTCGGCGAGTTCGACATGTGGTACCTGCCTCTTGTGATGGTCGGAATGGCGGTAATCGGTATCGGACTATTCGTCTGGTGGAGACAGGACATGTCGTTCGATGGAACCTATGAGCCGATGTCCACAGGAGTGCCGTTCAAGAACATCCAGATTAGGAAGGTCGGGATGTGGGTCTTCCTGATGTCTGAGATGATGATCTTCAGCTCTTTGTTCTCGACATACATTCGCTATCGTCAGGGCATCCCGAGGTGTGACACCGTATTCAACAGGGGGATGTTCGACCCAGTCACCAACCCGAATGGCTGGCAGGACGGGGTCGCTGTGACCTGCTTCGAGCCGGCCAGCCACCTGATTGCATCTAGCTGGTGGCACATCGCTCCAGGCGCAATCAATACCTTCGCCCTGATTATCTCGTCCTTCACTATCGTTCAGGCCCTGCGATGGGCACACAAGCCGATTGGCAGTGTAGATGAGGAGGTAAGGAGGAAGCGCGTATACCGTTACCTCGGTGCCACGACCCTACTAGCGACTCTATTCCTTACGCTGAAGATGATTGAGTGGTTCATCGGCTTCCACGTGCCTGCAATCGAGATCATCGGTCTGCATGAACACGACATTCACTCGCTCTACAGCGAGGGCTACCTAATCAACAACGACCACTACCAGCATCACGACTACGTCGACGAGGCGACGGGTGCTCATATGGTCGCCAACATCCAAGTCAGTGCGACGTTGTTCTACGTTACAACCGGAACACACGGTATGCACGTGCTGGTCGGTATCATCGGACTGGCCTATCTGACATTCAAGGCCTGGACTGGGGCTTACACTCCTCAGAGCGCTGTGTCAATCGAGTACTTCGGACTGTACTGGCACTTCGTCGACCTGGTCTGGGTCCTAGTCTTCCCATTCTTCTATCTGTATTGAGGTAATCACATGGCACACAAGATTCTCGGATTCGATGCATACTGGCTGAACTTCTACGGCCTGATGATTCTCACTTTGATCGAGGTGTTGGCTGTAGGAGCTGACCTGAGTTCTACCGCTGAAGGACTAGGTATGACTGAGAGGCAGATTACCCTGTGGATTTTGACAATAATCGCAGTTCCTAAGTTCGTCATGATCGCTGCAATCTTCATGCACCTTTGGGGAGATGCAGATTCGGGTATTCTGACTCTGACGGCTCTGTTCCCTGCCTTCTTCATCATCATCATGGTGCTGTTCATCGGGCTAACTCATCCAGATGCAGGAATTGGCCTACCGGATTGGTGCAGACCGGGTAACTACGGCCTGTGAGTCCGAAAGGATTCATGGATAACGACGGTTTCGCCAGCATGCTGCAGACGTCGCATAGCCTGGTATTGCGCCGGATTTGAAATCCGGTGTCCTA
>CAXEUQ010000146.1:0-3243 GCA_963999425.1 uncultured Candidatus Poseidoniales archaeon
ATGGCCTAGTCACGATTTCTCTACCTGCAGAGAGCTCAAGCGTCTACGCCGAATTCGAATGGGAATCTTGGCAATCCGGTCAGCCCAATCTGTACTTGATTGTGAATGAGGACTTCGAGAATCCATATCAGGCGATTACTGGGATAAATGTCAGGGCTCCTGTTGATGAAGGAGAGGGGGAATCCGATTCGCAGATAATGCTCTACGGCGGTATCGCTGCAGTAGCCGTCCTTGTCGTGGCTGTAATGATGTCTAGGGGACGCGGCGATGAGGACTTCTATTACGAAGACGACGATGAGTCATACTACGAGGAAGAATCGTGGACCGAAGACGACGAGGATGCCGATGACGATGTTGATGATGAAGGCTGATTCTCGCCGAATTCACCTCATCGAACAATCGCACCCTTGAAGCGAAGCACACCTTCCTTGTTTATAGGCCAGAGGTCAGGGCTCGCCCGTTCGGAGGAGCAATCCTCCAGATGGGATGCGAATGGCTGAGGATGGCGAAGCAGGTACCTTTGAGGAACTCAAGGGAGAGGTCGAGGAACTGAGGGCGTTGGTCAACACCCTCCTAACAATAATCATGGAAGAAGCGGATGGTGTCCAGTCAGGAACCGCCCCATCCATCCCTGACCAACCCAAGCGCGGATACTCGATGTAGTCAGTACTGTACGGGCTCTGGGTCTATGCTGCGCCATAGGTACCATGTGGCCACTGTCCTCCATGGAATCCATTTCTGCGATATTTCTTCTATCTGCTCTGAACTCATCTCTCTGCCTTCAGCATAATTCTTCTCGACTGCTCTGATCAGCCCGATGTCGGTAAGTGGTAACACATCGGGACGAAGCAGAGCGAATATCAGCACCATCTCAGTAGTCCAGACACCCACTCCCCTGAGTGTCATCAACTTGGCTTTGACCTCCTCATCGGTCAGGCTCTCCCAATCTATGTCCCCGTACCCCTCGGTCCAAGCTTGAGCTAGACCGGCGATGTACTCGGACTTCATGCCTGATAAGCCACATGAGCGTAACTCCTGGTGCGTACAAGCGAGTATCCGCTCGGGCTCAAAATCACCCACCAGATCCTCTAGTCTCTCTCGGACGGCCCGTGCGGCAACAGTAGAGATTTGCTGGCCTACAATGGATACGATGAGAGTCCTAAACAGGTTTCCGTCGGAATTCAACATTGAGCCATGATACTTTGAGAACAAACTCGACAGAATTGGGTCGGAGGACAACTCCTGCTTCGCCTGCTCCCAGTATTCTGGGTTGGAACCCTGCAGCATATCGTTCGCAACGTCACATAGTTCAAGACGACTTCGCACTTCGTAGGTACATGAACGCAGAGAGGATTCTGCTAATCGGCGCGGCTGTCGCTACGGCAGCATTCGTAGTAGTCGCTCTGTATCAGCCAGAGGCCCTTGAGCCTGCTCCAGACTGGGAGGTCTCGGATGGATGCCTAGGAGGTCTGGAGCACAGCGACGTTGGAATTTCGGAACATTACCACCCTAATCTGAAAGTCATCGTCGATGGACAGCAACTAACGATTCCGGAAAATACGGGGATAGACCAGTTCGGATGCGAGGGAGGAATGCGTTGGATCCACGTTCATGATTCCACCAGTGCTGGCTACACTAAGTTGCACGTAGAGACTCCGAAGAAATACAATGTCCCTCTCGGCTCTTTCTTCGAGGTATGGGAGAGAGAAGGAGGTCCTTCTCTGACTGATGACAGAAAATTCGACATAGACAGAAACGGAGTCTCTGATTGGGAGGAGTACGATATCAGCATGAACGTGAACGGTGACTCAAGCGAAAAATTCGAGACTTACGTCATGAACGATAGCGATCAGATTGAGTTGATTCTGACTTCGAAGGGTTAGCCTTTGATCACTGCCAGCGGGCGCATACGAACAACAGGTCTGGCGAGCCCCGCTCTTTCAGTCAGTCTGACCACATCGTCAACGTCCTTGTACGCCTCCGGCGCCTCTTCGGAAAGGACATTGGGAGTCTTGGCCCTGACGTGAACTCCCTGCTGCTCAAGCCTCTCCATCAGAGCAATTGCATCCACACTCTTCCTAGCAGCCGTCCTAGAAAGCTGCCTTCCTGCTCCGTGGCAAGATGATGAGAAAGCATCGTTGCCCCCTTTCGGCGGCCCGGCTAGTACCCACGATGCAGTTCCCATGTCGCCGGGCACCAGAACAGGCTGACCGACCGAAGAGAAGCGGGATGCGAGTTCAGGATGGTCTCCCCCCAGTGCACGGGTAGCACCCTTTCGATGCACGCAGCACTTGCATGTCTTACCATGCACCACATGATCCTCCACCTTCGCGATGTTATGACTGACGTCGTAAACTACTCCGAGTTCTCCATCGGGGCCCAGATGCTCCCGCAGAACCCCTCTCAGTCTCTGAGTCAGGGCAGAGCGGTTGGCGAATGCATAGTTCCCAGCCGCCCTCATAGCGTCGAGATAGGACTCTCCCTCTCGACTGAATATTGGAGCGGCTGCCAATTGCCGGTCGCGCACTCGATATCCCCATTCAGGAGCGACCCATTCATCACCAGAGCGTTGATACTTAGCCTCGATAGCAGCGACATGCTCGCTACAGACTTGGTGTCCTAGGCCTCGAGAGCCGGTATGTATCATCGCCGTGATTTGTCCTTCACGCAGACCGTATGCTGCAGCAGCCACTCTGTCTACGACCCGGTCGACGACTTGCAACTCGAGGAAATGATTGCCTGAGCCCAGAGTACCCAAGGCCTTCATGCCTCGTTTAACAGCCCTCTCACCAACACCTCGCTCCTCGCTCTCTAGTCTGCCGTTGGATTCGATGACGTCCAAGTCTCTTGACTCGCCCCAACCCAGATCGACTGCGGCACCCGCGCCACTGCCGAGGATTGAATCCATCTTCGCCTCATCCAATCCGACCCCACCCTTACTCGATGCACCGGCTGGAATTTCTCTGGCCAGCATATTCGCAAGGGCCTTGGTATCGATATCTTTCACTTCGATATCCATTGAACACAGGCGCACACCGCAGTTGATGTCGAAACCGACCCCACCAGGAGATATGGCACCCCCTAGCTCACCGGCTTCTACATCGGTTGCTACCACTCCACCTATGGGGAATCCGTAGCCGAAGTGCCAGTCGGCCATTGCCCAGGCCTCGCCGACTATTCCCGGCATTCCCGCAGTGTTGCACAATTGCTCAGGGCTACGGTCATCGGTGTGTTCGGCCATAT
>CAXEUQ010000147.1:0-3241 GCA_963999425.1 uncultured Candidatus Poseidoniales archaeon
AGAGGCTCGGACTATTGGACTGAGTACTATGTCAAGGAGGACAACCCCGAGGTCACCGTTACCAATTACATCAATCTCGACATGGCTGGTGTGAATTGGCCTGGAGGGGGTGGGGCGCCACACGGAGACCCGGATCCTCAAATTGACGAGGACGGTTACCCGAAGGACTCGGAGGTCTGGCCGATGCGCGTGTACATCGGACCGGGGCCAACACACGACCAATTCGACCAGCCCGGTATGGTCGGTCTATCCAACTGGATTGGTTCTGATGCGCTTGGACTCGAGGAGCAGATGGGTACACTGATTGGAACTAACTACAGTGCTGACACTTGGAAGACGGATGTCTGGCTCGACATGGACAGACCGGAGATTATCGTCTACGAGGATACCACAGCTCGTAGCGACCACGCCAGCTTTCAGGACAATCTAGGCACCGTTACTGTCGGCTTCGGTGGCTTGGTCGATGGCTACTGGTGCTATCACCAAACTTGTGATACACTCGAAGAAATGGAAGATTGGATGGACACAACCGGAAAGGACTACGGAGAGGAGAACACGGGGGTTGCCAACCTCGCAAACAGTCTCGACATGATTACTTGGTGGGCTCTAATGACCTTCTTTCACTGTGACGAAAAGCCGGTTCTGAATGCACTAGAATAAGCTAATCATCCCAAATGATTGGAAGATGTATCTCGTTCCTTCTCATGAATGGTAAAGTCGACATTGGGTTGTCGTAAACGGCTAGCTTCGCCTCTGAGCAAGGGGTTAGGCCTTCTGCCTCAATCAATTGGTGTAGCTTCTTCTGAAGTCTCAAAGTCTTACTCGGGCGTGAGAGTCCTGAAAATTTCAGAACCGCTACAACTTCTCCCTCAACATGTAGTAATTCTATTCCTGAATCGTTTGGTTTTGGCAGATCTTCCATCTTGTGCTCGGCAGGCATTGTGAAGGCCATGAGGGACTCATCACCCGATTTCCACATATGTACTGGTGCGGTCATTGCAATGCTTTGTTGCCGCTCATTTCCGCCGAAAATGTACCCTGCAATTCTTCTGAAAGGTCTAGATGATTCGCCGTAATTCATACCACCTGTTGTCACTCTGGCTTGTATGGTATCACTGTATTTTCTAACTTCGAACTTCTTGTACTTCTTGAGAACCTCAAACTTGGGTTCCTCGTAATTCTCGGCCATACTCACCTCACAAAATCGAGGACAATTGGGTGAATGTGAACCATACTGTGCTGAAACAGATGATTAGCCAAATCCAGAAGATTGGGACGGACCAAGTCCTGATCTTCTTCCCATCTAGGGGCCCGAATGGTAGCATGTTGAGTGCACCGAGGACGCTGTTTGCATACAACCAATACAAAATCAGCATATCTGAAATGTCCGAAAGTCCTCCGAAGGTAATTGAAGCGACAAAGCCCAAGCACCATAGGACAACATTGCTCACAGGGCCTGCAAGAGCAATTTTTCCGAACTGCTCCCTAGTGGTGTTGCCCGCGACCATGACAGCACCTGGTGCCATCAAGACTACACCAACGATAGCAGCTAGGATTACTCCGAAGCGCAGACCGCCCGGAGAAGCTCGGAACTCGGCCCAGCAACCGTACTTACGAGCCTGAATCTTGTGTGCAATCTCATGCACTAGAAATCCGGGTGTGAAGGTCAGTAGTCCTATGACGGTAAATACCACGAAGGCGGAGGTGTGGCTCAGTGCTCCCATTATTCCTCCAGAGAACATGAAACCTAGCGCTATTGCGAACGCAATGGTTGCTTGAGTCAGGTGCTCAATCTCGGTTCTTGAGAAATGCCAGATAGAACCCGTGTGAATGGGGATGGGTCTTGTCTGTTCCTCGAAACCGAAGATCTGTACGAATGGTGCACCTGAACGAGGAGTGGCATGAACGACCCTGATGTGCGGCTGACGCCAATTTCCGTCGTCGCGCGCTCTGGTGTGGCTACCCGAGGATGCTTGCTTGTCGAAGGGATCGTCATCCAGCCAGTGCGCTCTGGGGTCTCTCTCCCCTGTCATCCCTCGTCCTCCTCGAGGAATTCCTCGACCTGAGCCAGAAGCTCATCCCAGGAAGTGATATCATCAGGAGCATCGCTTGAGAGCCTAGACAGCATCTCCTCCCTCTGCTCTGCATCTAACTCGACGTTCTGCCATGGATTCTGGTTTGCCACGTCGCGTATCAGTGACTTTTCGCTCTTGGACTTCAGTTTCTCGTATACATCGAACATCTCCTCAGCTGTACTCGCCGGCGCGGTTCCCTGATGCTTGTCGATTAGGGTGGCATAGTGGATCATCATCTTGCCATGTGTAGAGTCGTCGATATGGGAGGCTGGGTCGGACAGCATTGTTACCAACTCTCTGGACAGTCTGTCCGCCTTCGATACAGCCTGCTTGGACAGTCTCTCCCTGGTTCTCGAATGCGATTTAATGCAAGACCTGCACCTCTCCGAGCCCGATACGTCCGGCTCGTCACAGCACAGACAACAGACGGCGAAACCCATCATGTTCATCGCGGACCGAGGTAGACTCACGGGTTGCGCTCCTATTCATGCGCCATCAATACTACTACTCAGTGGAACTACTGAGGAAGGATGGTGCCCACCAGTTGGCACGCCCCATCAGCCGCATCGCAGAAGGCACGACAATCGCCCTAACGATGGTGGCATCGATGAACACCGCGACGGCCAATGCAAGACCCATCGACTTGATGATAAGAACATCAGCGAAGATGAAGCCCGAGAACACGGCAATCATGATGGCGGCCGCCCCTGTAATCAGGCTACCAGAAGCCTGCAGGCCCTCTGCGACTGCTCTGGTGTTGTCTCCGGTCTCTAACCAAGCCTCGTGGATTCTCGAAAGCATCAGAACCTCGTAGTCCATAGACAAGCCAAAGGCTATGCCAAATACGAGTGGAGGTACAATGAGGTCGAGTGGTTGAGGGGTGAAGTTCAGGGTCTCGGCCAGTAGGCCGTCCTGGAACACGAGTACCACTAGGCCGAAGGATGCAGAAACCGAAAGGATGTTCATCAAGACTGCTTTGATTGGTACGAGTACTGAGTGAACCTGCATCCAAATCAGAACCATAGTGACGATTATGACAAAGGCAAGAACAGCAGGAATTCTTTCTGTTAGGTGTTCCTTGATATCGACCTCGTAGGAAGTCCAACCGCCAACCAGAATCTCCTCAGAGGATGCTGTGGTGTGAACTCTCATGTCCACAATCAGTT
>CAXEUQ010000148.1:0-3230 GCA_963999425.1 uncultured Candidatus Poseidoniales archaeon
GGGAGAAGACAGGGTGGCGATTGTACCCAACTCGATACCAAAACTCAGTAAGTTCGGATTCGAGGTCTCAGTAGAGTCTGGAGCCGGCTCTTCTTCGAGTTATTCAGACCACGATTATGAGTCCAAGGGAGCTATCGTTACTTCAAGAGAGGTTGCACTGTCTGCTGATATATTGGTTACCATCCACCTACCTGATTCATCCGAGTTGAAGAATGGCCAGATTATAGCCTGTGTCGCTGACCCTTTCAGGCATCCAGACAGGGTCAAGCAGTGTCTAGAGTCATCAATCACGCTCCTCAGCATGGATATGATTCCTCGCAGGCTGTCGAGAGCCCAGTCGATGGATGTAAATTCAAGCCAAGACAATCTCGCCGGCTACAAGGCAGTCCTGATGGGTGCTGCCCAACTCGGCAAGGCAATTCCGATGATGACCACTAGTGCTGGAACCGTCAAGCCTGCCAAATTCGTAATCATGGGCAGCGGTGTCGCTGGTTTGCAAGCCATCGCCACTGCAAAGCGCCTTGGGGCCATCGTATTCGCATCCGATGTAAGGAAGTCCGCAGCAGAGCAGATTGAATCGGTCGGCGGTCGCTTCATCGAAGTAGAAGGCATGGATGACTTCGAGGACGAATCTGGCTATGCCAAACCTCTCACTCCCGAGTTCATACAGAAGGTCAACGACACTGTTTGCGAAGTTGCCAAGGACGCCGATGTTATCGTCACCACCGCTAGGATCTTCGGCAGACCCGCTCCAATCACAGTCCCCGCAGATGCTGTTGCCTCGTTCAAGCCCGGGGCAGTCATCGTCGACATGAATGCTGACGTCGGTGGTAATTGTGAATTGACAGAGCCGGGCAAGATTGTAGTACACAATGATGTGACAATCATCGGCATCGAGAATCTGCCCGGCACCATAGCTTCCACAGCGAGCATGCTGTATTCGAACAACCTGACCAATTTCGTCGCATCACTGATGTCCGAAGGCGAATTCACCATGTCTCCAGATGATGATGTCCTTGTGGGGGCCGAGGAAGGCTCAGACTTCCACGTCCCAGGCATGGGTGGTGTGCTGATTTGCTCCGACGGCGAGATCCATGCCAAGCAGTCGAGACTGTCAGAGGTGGTCGGATGAGTCTGACAATCGCAGCCTTGGTCGGCAGCATCACAGTATTCATCCTCGCTATATTCTTGGGATTTGAGTTAATCAGCAAGGTCCCCCCTACACTCCATACTCCTCTGATGTCAGGTGCAAATGCAATTTCCGGAATCACTATCGTTGGTGCCTTGATTCTTTCTAACACATCATTCAACAACGGCGATCCGGGAACAGCGGCTTGGCTTGCATTCGCAGCCCTGGTCATGGCCACAATCAACGTAGTTGGTGGATTCATGGTTACCAATAGGATGCTTGAGATGATCGCAGGCAAGAAGCGAAAGAGGGGTGATTGATTGGTAGATGCAGCAGTAGGGGACATCGGCTATCTACTGGCCGCCGCTCTGTTCATCTTCGGGATCAAGAAACTCTCCAGTCCGAGAACTGCTCCTCAAGGTAACAGACTTGGTGCGATGGGGATGTTCCTCGCAGTTCTGGTTACATTGGCTAGGATGCAATCAGAGGGAGTCATAGGCTGGGAGTTGATTGTCGGAGGTCTGGCGATTGGCGCTATAATCGGGGTCCTGATGGCCACCAAGGTCGAGATGACGGGGATGCCAGAACTGGTGGCTCTGTTCAACGGCTTCGGAGGCGGGGCATCTGCATTGGTGGCACTTTCTGAGGTACTTGGGAGACTACAGAGGGGAGATGTCCCGCCAGACGCCAGTGTTGAGTTGTATGCGATATGGGTCGCAATAGGTCTGTCAGGCATAGTAGGTTGGGTCACTCTTACCGGCTCATTGGTAGCTATGATGAAACTCAAGGGAGGATTCTACATTCCATTCACCAAGAAGGACGACCGCGGACGAAGCAAGTGGGTGAGCTTCCCGACTTGGGGACCATCATGGCTCAATGCGGTCAAAGTAGTGCTCCTAGCAGCCTCCCTGGCTTTGATTTGGATGACTATCCAAGAGCCGAACAACAAGGACTACATTTGGATGATTGTCGGATTCGCGAGCCTGCTTGGAGTCCTTTTCGTGATTCCGATAGGCGGGGCGGATATGCCAGTAGTGGTAAGCCTACTCAACTCTCTATCCGGTATTGCTGCCGCGTTCACCGGCTTCGTAATCGGCAACAATGTCCTGATTATCGCAGGTTCAATGGTCGGTGCAGCCGGACTGATTCTGACTTTCATCATGTGCAAGGCGATGAACAGGACTCTTCCTGATGTTCTGTTCAAGGCGTTCGGCGGCTCAGGAGAGAAGGACAAACTTACTCGCACCAAGGTCGGTAGCGACCCGGAAGAGGTGGCCATGGTTCTGGACGGCGCACAGAAGGTGATTGTCGTCCCAGGTTACGGTATGGCAGTAAGTCAAAGCCAACATACAGTCAAGGAGTTCGCTGACCTGATGGAAGCCGAGGGCTGTGAAGTCTCGTACGCTATCCATCCGGTGGCTGGAAGGATGCCTGGTCACATGAACGTCCTACTCGCCGAGGCCAGTGTGCCATACGAGCAATTGATCGAGATGGATGACATAAATCCGGAATTCCCCGATTGCGACGTCGCACTGGTCATCGGTGCTAACGACACCACCAACCCAGCAGCTCGAACCGGCGAGGGTCCATTGGCTGGGATGCCAATCCTCGATGTCGATAAGGCAAGGGTGGTTGTAATCATCAAGAGAAGCCTTTCCGTCGGCTATGCAGGTGTTGACAACGACCTGTTCTACATGGACAAGACGATGATGCTGTTCGGGGATGGCAAGAAGATGATGAACGACCTGAACTCTGCATTGAAGGAGTTGTAAGTCAGCGCATCCCTCCGGGATGCGTTCAGGCAACGGTTATGAGACTCCGACCGACGAGGTAGTACCGGTGACTATGCGAGCAGCGTTGACCAAAGTCTCGGTTTGCCTAGTGATAATGACCCTACTAGCACTGCCCGCTCTAGGGATGAGTGGAGGTCCCGCAGCACTCAATGGCAACGATGAGCCAACGGTGAAGTACGGATGTTCATGCCACAACAACGGAGCAACTTCGGAGAGAGTAGTCGTCATGATTACCGGAGTTCCTGTGATGTACGATACCGATACATCCTATCCACTTACAATCACAGTAGCTGATTCACTGACACTAG
>CAXEUQ010000149.1:0-3207 GCA_963999425.1 uncultured Candidatus Poseidoniales archaeon
AGTGAGTTCATCTCCCTCAAAATGAGACGTCAAATCCACTAGAGTTCCAGTTTTGATTCCGAGTCTGTTCATGTCTTCTTTGCACATCATTACGACTCTGCGTGCCTCCTTAATGCCCCTGTATCTATCATCAAGACCGTAGATTGTGGTGTTGTACTGATCGTGTGACCTTATTGTCATCATAACGAACTGTCCATCATCCGGTGAAGTCGCAGTAATGGGGTGAACTCTGAAATTGGCTCTGCCTGTGTCGGTGTTGAAGCACCTGTCATCGCGAGGAGGATTAGGTAGGTAGAACCCCTGGGGTTCTCTCACCCTCTCATTATAGGAGTCGAATCCAGGTACAGCTGATTCGATTAGATTGCGAATGGAATCGTAGTCTACAGATAGTTTTGACCAAGAGACTCCCGAATCCCCGATCTTACCATCTAATGCTACAGCCATTCCCGCAACGATAGCGGGTTCTGACTTGAGATGCTTGGATGCTGGTTTAGATGATCCTTGAGATGAGTGGACTACACCCATGGAGTTCTCAACTGAGACGAACTGATACCCCTCAGATGTCACATCTCTCTCGGTTCTACCCAGACAAGGTAGAATCAATGCAGTCTTTCCCGTTACTAAATGAGACCTGTTCGGCTTGGTCGAAATTTGGACACTCAAATCACAACTCTGTATTGCTCTTGAAGTGGAATCTGTATCGGACATGGCGGAAACGAAATTTCCCCCCATGGAGAGAAATACCTTAGCTCGGCCATCTAGCATAGCCAGCACTGAATTCACCGAATCATAGCCATGATTGAAAGGAGATTCTATTCCAGTAGTGTTTCTGAGAGAATCTAGGAATCCTCGTGATGGTTTGTGATTGATTCCTACAGTTCTGTCCCCTTGCACGTTGGAGTGGCCTCGGACTGGGCATAGCCCTGCTCCGGGTCTTCCGATATGACCCCCTAGAAGGAGTGTGTTGGCGATTTCTTGAATTGTCGCAACGGAATTGTGATGCTGAGTTAGTCCCATAGCCCAGCATACGATTGTTGATGAGGATGCTCGCATTGCTGCAGCGAGTTTCTCAATATCGTGCCTAGCTACTCCAGATGCTGATACAATCTCATCCCAACTAGAGTCTGCTACAGCGCGTTCATACTCATCGTAACCACTAGTGTATTCTGAAATGAAATTGTAATCTATTCCGGTGCCGGAGATGATTGACTTGGACAATCCTCGGAATAATGCGAGGTCCCCATTTACATTCACAGGCACATGCATGTCGGCGATGGTCGTGCCCTGCCCGATCACTTCTAATGGATCCTGAGGATGCTTGAATCTGCGCATACCAGTTTCAAACAGAGGATTGATACTCACCACAGAAGCACCTGCGACCTTCGCTGCCTTGAGGGCAGACAGCATTCGAGGGTGATTGGAGCCGGGGTTCTGGCCAACCACCAAAATCAAGTCTGCCTTACTAAAATCTTCTAACTTCACTGTGCCCTTACCTATACCTATAGAATCGCCCAATGCGACACCTGATGACTCGTGGCACATGTTGGAACAGTCGGGGAGGTTATTGGTGCCCAATCTACGAGCAAGGAGTTGCCATAGGAAAGCCGCCTCGTTACTCGTCCTTCCCGAAGTGTAGAATATGGCCTCATCAGGATTATCCAATTCAGACAATTGTTCTGCAATAATCCCGAAAGCCGAATCCCACGAAATCGGCTCATAATGGATTGAGTCCGGTCTCAAAACCATAGGATGGGTGAGTCTTCCTTGAGAATTTAGCCAACGGTCCGACTTACGTGAAAGTTCGACAACAGACCAATTGGACCAGAATTCAGGATCAGCGCGGGCCTTCGTGCCCTCATCGGCCACAGCTTTGGCACCGTTCTCACAGAATTCGAAGACTGTCCTCTCGTCATCAGGGTCCGGCCAAGCACAGCCCGGGCAATCGAAGCCTCCGAAGCTGTTCACTCGAGTGAGATTGGAGACTGATTTGATTGCTCCCATGCGACTCAATCCGTGTGACAAAGTGGAAATTACAGCTGGAATACCAGCGGCTACCTCCTTGGGACTGGACTGGCGCAGAGGCCTTTCCTTGATTGGAGTTAGCGGGTCCACGTCCCTGCTCATGTACTCGCGAAGGTGATTGCTTACATCAGCATCACGGAGCATCAGTCCACAGATATTCTATTGCTACCGCTGAACACAGTCATCCGGTCCTGATTTGCGAAAGAAACCAGAGTCATGCCATGTTCATTGGCCATATCTACCGCAAGACTGCTCGGTGCGCCGACAGAAACCATGGCAGGAAAGCCTGCTTTGAGTGCCTTCTGCACCAATTCGAAAGAAGCACGTCCAGATACGACGACCATCTCTTCGTCTATTGGAATCTCTTCGGCCAACAATGCAGCCCCAATCAACTTGTCCATGGCGTTGTGCCTACCGATATCTTCTCTGACATCGGTGATTTTACCATCTGGACCTGCTCTTCCACATGCGTGGGTACCTCCAGTTAAGTCGAATGTTTTCTGTTTCGTCCGAAGCCCGGAGACGGAGTCAGATACATTCTGGTGAGATGCAATGAAAGATTCACTCAGTTCGGGCCCGTGTATGTGAAGAAGATTGGATATCGAATCCTTGCCGCAAATCCCACATGATGATGTCATGGTGGTTCTGCGAGTCAGGGCTTCGGGATCGAATTCAGCGGAATCCGTCAGATGAACTACTACTCTATCTTCACCCATTTGCACTGACGATAAGCAATCTGACGATTGTATCACTCCTTCTGAATGTAAAAACCCGATTACAAGTTCCTCATCCTCACCCGGGGTCCTCATCGTCAAACCGAGTTCATATGTAGTGCCTGACTTCTCAACGGCAATCGAGAGAGCTGATTCTACCGAGACTGAATCGGGCCTTCGTGAAGTCTGGCCGCCATCAATGCGTAGACTGGGTCGTCGCACCGTTCCATCCACGTTCTGCGCAAGGGATGTATCGTATTGGGTTATGGCCATTAGAGCTGATGTCCCGCAACCGTTCAAATACCACCTTACTCAGCGAACACTATGGGGATAATGGACGGAGAGGGGTTCAGCCTACCAGTAGTGGCTCCTGTTGAAGTCGTAGACGTCGATATTTTGTTTACAGACTCTGCAAAGGCCGCCATGCGCACAGAGTTTCAAGGCGATGAGGAAGCCCGAGTGCTAATCATCA
>CAXEUQ010000150.1:0-3193 GCA_963999425.1 uncultured Candidatus Poseidoniales archaeon
TGAATTCGCCGTCTATGACCGCGAGGGCACGGCATGCCCGGTGGAGCCCGGTCACGGGCCGATCCGCCGCATTGTCCAGTCCGGCCGGTCCACTTTCTATTGTCCACGCTGCCAACGCTGAGTTATCTACGCTCTTGCTGGAACTCCCAGTCGAATCCATTCTCCATGTACAGCGTCTGCTCGCTATGCATCCGCTTCTCCTCATCACACTGCTGCCTTAGCCGCAGGTCTTCGCTCAGTAGTCGGTAGAACAGCTCCGCTACATCCAGCAGCCTGCCCATGAACTGAGCAAACACCCCAATCTTGTCTAAGTTGTCATCTTCCCTGATTATAGTCACCTCTCACCGGCTGTCAAGCTGGTGATCGATGCCTCTCACGTCACGTGACACAACTCCGGAGGATGGAACCGCGCCAGCGGAGGTAGATAAAACCGTCACATATTGCGGCGGAATTTACCACCTGTCTCAAACAGAGCTTGAGTGACTTGTCCCACAGTGCAGTGCTCAACGATGTCCATCATCACCTCAAACAGGTTGCCACCATCACGAGCGACCTGCTTGAGCCTGGCCAGACCGGCCTCGGCCTCGGCGGCGTGAGTCTCCTTGAAGGCCTTGTTACGGTCAATTACCATTTGCCGCTCGGCCTCGTCTGAGCGAGTGACATCGACATCGAAGTCGCCGGAAGAAATCACAGCGGAACCCTCGTCTACATAGGTATTGACGCCAACTATCGGCAACTCTCCTGAGTGCTTGCGCTGCTCGTAGACCATCGACTCGTCTTGGATTCGGTTGCGCTGATAGTTGACCTCTAGGGAGCCCAGCACTCCACCACGGGCATGCATCTCCTCGAAGATTCTGAGAACCTGCTCCTCGACATTGTCAGTCAGCCACTCGGCGATATAAGAGCCCTGCAGAGGATTCTCATTCTGCAGCCAGCCGTACTCCTTAGACAGGATGAGCTGAATCGCCACTGCATCCCTGACTGTGTCCTCGGTTGGTGTGCCGAAGGCCTCATCGCGACTGTTTGTATGTAGCGAGTTAGCATTGTCAGCGAGAGCGTAGAGGGCTTGCAAGGTTGTTCGATAGTCGTTCCAAGTGAACTCCTGAGAGTGTAAGCTGCGACCACTTCCCTGAATGTGGTACTTGAGTTTCTGACCTCGGTCTCCAACACCGTAGAGGTCACGCATAGCGATGGCCCAGATTCTGCGACTGACTCGCCCAATTACTGCGTACTCAGGGTCCATACCGTTGGAGAAGAACCAACTGAAGTTGCGTAGGAACTTGTCAGCATCGAGCCCCCGTGAGTTGAACAACTCGACATAGGTCAAACCGTTTGATAGAGTCAGTGCAGCTTGACTGATTGGATTGGCCCCAGCCTCGTCGATGTGGTAGCCTGAGATAGAGACGAAGTAGTGGTTGCGAACATCGTTATCGACATAGAACTCAGCCACATCACCCATCATTCTCAGGGCGGTGTCTAGGTTGAACACCAGAGTGTTCTGTCCCATGGCCTCTTTGAGCTGATCTGCCTGGACGGTCCCACGAACTGTACTCAGTGTACTCGCCCTGATTTCCGCCCGCTCCTCATCGCTCGGGTCCCTACCGTTCTGCTCGACGAACTTAGCAACTTGCTGGCGAATAGCGACCGTGAAGAATGCCGCGAGGTGCCACCAGTAGTTTCCGTTAATCGTCTTCGACACAGAGGTATTGGGAGCGCACAGATCGAAACCCTCGAACAGTTTCTCCATCTCATCGACAGTACTGATTGAGACTCCAGATTCGCACACCTTGCCGAAGATGTCGAGCCTCTCGACTGGGTCATGACCGTACAGGCTAGGTGAATCGAAGGCAACTGAGAGCCGGTTGAACGGCTGATCCTTGGATAGGAAGTGGTAGCGCTTGTTGGTGCGCTCAGCACTGCCTTCTCCCGCGAACATTCGAACCGGCAACTCGTCAGCGCGCTTGAATGGGAACACACCTCCAGTGTAGGGGAACAATCCGGGAGCGTTCTCCCTGCGAACCCACTCGAGCCTGTCGCCCCAATCCTCGGTATCAGGCAGGGCAACTCTGGGCAACTCCAACCCCGACAGAGTCGTCCTGGTTGTTTCGACTGGTATCTCCTTGCCTCTGACGGTGTAACTTGCCTCGCCTGACCTGTAGGCAACCGCTCGTGCATCGAATTCCTCGAGAGCCTGCCAAGCCTCCTCTGGAACTCCCGCTCTCACACTGGCAGCCTCCTCGGCCAAATCATCAGCGGCTGCATCCTTTCCGATTGAGCGCATCTGCTCGGCCGAGGCTTCGAGTTGCTGAACCAGTCTGACTCGGCCGACAGCCTCGTCAGTCCGCTCGTGGTAACTGCGAACCGCTGCCGAGACCTCTGCCAAGTAGCCCTGTCTCTCGGAAGGAATCGGGTTGGAGCGGTGCGGCAGACCATCCTTCCCGACTCTGGCCGGAGTCGCTGAGAAGTCTGCACCTTTCTTTTGGTGCAGAATTATCGACAATCTCTCCCAGAGCATGTCGACTCCGGCATCAGCGAACTGGCTTGCAATGGTCGGAATTACAGGCAGAGTTGAATCATCTGCATCCCATATCTCCCGGTTGCGTTTGAACTGCTTGCGAATCTCAGAGAGAGCCTCCTCTGAGCCTCTACGGTCGAACTTGTTGAGCACGATTATGTCGGCTGCATCAAGCATCTCCAACTTCTCTAGCTGGCTGGGCGCACCGTACTCACGAGTCGTGACGTAGAGCGAGACATCAGCGACCTCGGTAATCGCATCATCACCCTGACCGATTCCGCTGGTCTCCACGAACACCATGTCGAATCCAACCGCTTGACAGGCCTGAATCGCCCTGTCCACACAGTCAGCAATCTCCCTTCCGCTCTCCCTGCTTGCAAACGATCGCATGAACAGGTTCTCGTCTGAGAGTGAATTCATCCTTATGCGGTCTCCCAAAAGAGCCCCGCCGGTCCGTTTTCTTGTAGGGTCGGTGGCGAGAAGTGCTATCTTCATGCCCGGGTTGTCTCGCTGGATTCTCAGCATAATCTCGTCAGTAAGACTAGATTTTCCAGCCCCCCCGGTACCAGTCAGTCCTACTACTGGACACGACTCGTCCTTCGAGCGTGAGCGAACTCTCTCAAGAGCAGCCGAGAATACATCCTCTTCGCCGTTCTCTGCAAGTGTCAGCAGCCTTGA
>CAXEUQ010000151.1:0-3164 GCA_963999425.1 uncultured Candidatus Poseidoniales archaeon
CCAGCATGGCTAGAAGATTGTCTGGGTGAATTTCCGCTATCTACCAAATCTGATGTTCACGAAGCGCTTGCCGCCGCCCGTGCAGCCTTCCCAGGTTGGTCTGCAACTCCTGCACCCACACGCGGGCAAGTAATAGGGAACATGGGGCGCTTGCTAATGGAGCATAAGGATGATCTCGTGCGACTCCAAGCACGCGAAATAGGAAAGACACTGAAAGAATGCGGTGGTGAGATTCAGGAAGCTATCGACACTTGCTTGTTCTTCCAGTCAGAAGGTCGCCGTCTGTACGGTCAGACCGTCAACTCCGAGTTGCCTGACAAGGAGCTGTTCACCTACCGCAGACCACTGGGAGTATGCGGCATCATCAACGCTTGCAACTTCCCCTCAGCGGTTCCTTTCTGGAAGATGATTCCAGCAATTATGTGCGGCAACACATGCGTGTGGAAGTCGCCTCAGGACTCTCCTCTGCTTTCGTTCGCTCTGGCCCGCGTCATGCACGAGGCAGGACTACCTGACGGCGTCATCAATCTCATCCACGGCAAGGGCAGTGGAGCGGGCCAGGATCTAGTCGACTCGGCCGACCTTGGAATGGTCGACAAGATCTCGTTCACCGGGAGCACTGCTGTTGGCAAGATGATTGGTGAGACCTGTGGTCGCAATCTGGTCAGTGCATCACTCGAACTAGGAGGAAAGAACCCCCTGGTGATTATGCCTTCCGCCAACATGGAAAACGCAGTCGAGGGAGCATACTGGGCTGGGTTCGGAACTGCCGGGCAGCGCTGTACTAGTCTTGGTAACCTAATCATCCACGAGGATATCTACGACGAGTTCGTAGAGCGTTTCATGGAGAAGGTCAAGTCGACAGCAGTCGGGGACTCAATGCGTCACGACGGTGTCCTGTATGGCTCAATGCTGTCGGAGAAGTACGCGGTTGACTTCCTGAAGGGAATCGATATGTGCGAAGCCAGCGGTGCTACGAAGATATGGGGCGAAGGTCGAATTACCAACGACAACATGCCCGAAAACTTCCATGGTGACCCCAGCGAAGGTGTCTACATGTGGCCTCACGTCTACGTCGATGTTACCGAGGACATGGAATGCTTCCATGAGGAAATCTTCGGACCGGCTGTCACCATAGTCAAGGCGCGTGACTTTGACCATGCTCTGCACCTAGCAAACGCTTCACCCTACGGCCTCTCGTCAGCGATTTACACCAATGACCGGCTCGAGGCCTATCGCTACAAGACTGGGATTAAGGCCGGGATGACTGGAATCAACAACTCGACTACTGGAGCTGAGGCTCACCTGCCATTCGGCGGAGTGAAGGGAAGCGGGAACGGAACCCGTGAGTCCGGCATCTGGGTCATCGAGGCCTACTCTTACTGGCATGCAGTGAACGACGAGCTCTCGGGCAAGTTGCAACTGGCTCAGATGGATGTCGATGAAATCGAGATGGAAGAGGCTGATGCCGACTACGCCGGACTGGCTTAGATAAACATCTCACCGCACTCCGGACAAGGCAGTCCGGGTAGCCAAGCCCCTGGCATGTGACCGCAGTTCAGGCAGATGGAGGATTCGATATCGCCGTCCACGACCCTCGATTGGGGCATTGTGCCTTCAACCTTGCACCGGCTTCTGAGTCCCAAAGGGACTCATGCAATCCCTTATGAGACTAGAACGATGCCACTGAGCATCAGGGATGCACATGAGTGAGGGAATCAAACTCCCGCTCCCCATGAAGAAGGGATTCGGTGCTACTGACAGAGTCGATGCTTGGTGGATGGGTCCCACCGCCATGGTGGCTTATCTCGGCTTCATGATCGTCTATGCCACATGGCGTGGAATGATGGAGTCGGACTTCTGGTATTTCGAGGAATTCGGCAGGAGCGCGGGTCATCAGACGATGGCCATCGAGAGCCAGGGCAGCCACGTCCTGAGTCCTCTGTTCAGCCCATTGATTATACCCGGAGAGGGAACGATGGGTTCGCTCGTCCCGATGTGGCTGGCTTGGATGTCGCCTGCGATGTTCATCCTGATTTTCCCGGCCGGTTTCCGTGCCACCTGCTACTACTACCGCAAGGCGTACTACCGTGCTTTCATGCAGCAGCCCACTGGGTGTGCTGTCTCCAAGCCATGGGACGAATACAGCGGTGAGACTGGGCTGCTAGTCGTGCAGAACCTCCATCGATACTTCATGTACGTCGCGCTGCTATACCTGCCAATCCTATCTTGGGACTTCTGGCTCTCCGTCAACTTCCACGATTCGACTGGGGATTACTACGGAGTCAGTGTCGGCTCAATCTTCCTACTCGTCAATGTGCTGATGCTAGCAGGCTACACCTTCGGATGCCACGCCTTCCGCCATGTCGTCGGAGGAGGCTCTAACGACTGGACTGGTGATGCCATGGGCAGATTCAGGTACACGATGTGGAAGTTCTCCACGAAGCTCAACGAGAGGCACAAGGAATGGGCTCTGTACAGCCTGTTCTGGGTGATGCTCACTGACTTCTACATCTACGCTTGCACCGATCCTCTGTTCGGATGGACCGACATTGTTCTATGGGGTGGTCTGTGATGAGCGATGTCTTCACTCACGAGCACGACGTAGTCGTGATTGGGGCCGGAGGAGCCGGTCTGAGAGCAGCAATCGAGGCCAGCGCCGCTGGAGTCAGTGTGGCAATGATCTGCAAGTCAATGCTTGGCAAGGCGCATACTGTGATGGCCGAAGGTGGCGCTGCAGCCGCTCTAGCCAACAAGGACCATCGCGACTCCTGGCAGACTCACTTCCGTGACACCATGAAGGGAGGTAAGTACCTAGGCGACTGGAGAATGGCTCAGATTCATGCTCAGGAGGCTCCAGACAGGATTCGTGAGCTCGAGCAGTGGGGTGCTGTGTTCGACCGAACGCCGAAGGGCCTGACCAGTCAGCGCAACTTCGGCGGCCACACCTACCCGAGACTCGCTCACATCGGGGATGCGACCGGTCTCGAGTTGATTCGTACACTGCAGCAGAAAGGTATCCATATGGGCATGGATGTATTCATGGAGTTCACAGTCAGAAGGCTGTTCACTACCGATGGACGCGTATCTGGCTGTTTCGCATACGACCGAAACGACGGAGCGTTGCACGTGTTCAAAACCAAGGCCATTGTACTGGCGACCGG
>CAXEUQ010000152.1:0-3163 GCA_963999425.1 uncultured Candidatus Poseidoniales archaeon
TGTATCTGGACCAAAGGAATCTCCCGTATGCGAGTCCCAGTTCGTCACGGAGAGGGCAAGTTCGTCACCGACGACCCTAATCTGTTAGATCAGTGGAAGGAATCGGGCCAACTTGTTGCACGCTATGTCGACCCGGAATCCGAATTCCCAAGTGCCGGCGACGAAGTATTGCCATACCCAGTATCTCCAAACCAGAGTTGGCGAAATATCGCTGGAGTTTGCGACCCCTCCGGACTTGTGTTTGGTCTTATGCCGCACCCCGAGGCCAACCACTCAACTTGGCTTGGTGCCACATGGTCACGCGAGGACGGGGAGCACGGAGAAGGAGAGGGCATGACAATATTCCGAAACGCGGTCAACCACGTTCTTTCTAACTAGGCAACTCCATACTCTCTGGCCTATACGCGTATGCGTGGCATCCTACAACAAGGACGAGCGTGCAACGGCGAAAGCACCTCGAAAGAAGCGCGAGTTCGACAGTAAGATGTTCATCGCTGCAATCTTCACTGGAGCTTTCGGAGTAGCTTGGATGGCAATGGCAATTTTCGCCTGGAACATCCCGGTAATTTGGGAGAATACGCTTCTTAGCGAAGGTGGACACCATGGTGGATCAATCAATTGGGGGCTTGGATTCGCTGCCATCGGGTTGACTGGAATTGCCCTTTATCCGTGGTGCTATGCAACGCTCTTCCTGTTCTGGTCCTTTTTTGGCAAACCTAATGCTCAGAGGACCGGAGAAACCATTGGTGGCATCCATCTAACTCATTTCGGACTCATCTGGTTCTGGTTAGTTTTCGTAGGTCCCGGAGTCTACGTGTGGTGGGGAGGGATGTTCGGAATCGGTATGGAGCCTGAGGGTTGGTACTGGGCACTATTCGTACCGTCTCTTTTGTTGACAGGGATTGCAGTACAGGGATTGTTCTGGGGGTTATATCTGATATTCCGTGGAACGCCCGGAGCTAGAGATCAGTCGGAAAGTGAATCAGAAATCCAGACCAAACTAATCGAACAAGCCACCAAGTCTGGCGAGTTGGTGAAAAAACCACTCAAGAATTGGTGGGAAGAGTAATCATCTCAAGACTTTACGGTTGACAGACATATTCCCCCGCATCGTCGTAGTAGCAGCTAATGTCCGCTGTTGGATCTGCAGTAATCAACAGGAAAAAAATTGATATGAAAATGAAGAGAAATGCAAGCTTCTGCCTCCTAACGACTTCCTTTTGCCCCTCAACAAGAGCAGAATCACGAGATTCCTCAACCAAGTTTGATGCCTCCTCTGTAGAGACACCCTCATCTTTAGCCGATTTACTCGCGACCTGAGTAGCCCTTTCTGCCATCTTTTCCTTTTCTTCCCTAGCTTCTTTGACATATCTTCTACTGGACCAGAGCGAATTTTTGGCCTTCCGGGCGGCTTCGTCCATCAACATATCTTTCCAAGACACAATATGCCTCAGGCAAACTCGGAGAAAAAGATAGTCCCGGCGCCTTAACTTGTGAGTAGATTATTCCGGCAGCGGAAGAAGCACAAAACACTCGCTTAAATCCTCGACTTCGCGCGAAGGGACATGGCCGAGTCCGCACTGTCGCGCTTTGGCCGACAGATGCACAATGCCAGAAAGCCCGTGTTAGCTGCAGCATTCGCTTCTCTCCTCTTCTCCTTACTACTAATTTCACAAGGCAATTCTTTCATCGATGGCAACTCACCTCCACCTACAATTGAGGCTGGCAGAGCTTTGGATCTGGTCGATGATGAACTCCCCGTAACATCGGCTAACTCGGTCAGCTACATCTTCACTCACGATGAGATGGTGTGGAGTGATGAGGAATTCCAGCAGGCGGTTGCAGCGGCACTAGAATCACTATCCGAGTTGGATTTGGAGATTATCAGCATCAGCACTGCGTACGACGCCGCCGAAGACCCAATTCATCTGGCCTCTCATGTCTCTAGAGATGGCCACACCACTGCCGCATACGTCAGAATCGGAGGCACCGATGACGAGATCTCCGAATCCTACGAAGAAATCGTCACTGCCGCAGATAACGATGTCCTCGACGTCTTAGTAACAGGCAGCCTAGTCATCAGTACCGACTTCGATACTGCACTCAAGAACGACTCCATCAGGGCCGAGATAATTGGTATCCCCCTTTCTCTAGTGATTCTCCTCTTCGTATTCGGAACCTTCACTGCAGCGATGCTACCAATGGCGATTGCACTGCTGATGATTACACTCGCCACAGCGATTTCGTTTTGGATGTCAGACTGGTGGTTCTTCGGGCTAACTCAGTACTCAGTCAACATGATCTCGTTGATTGGAATTGCCGTATCAATAGATTACAGCCTGTTCATGATTAGCAGATTCCGTGAGGAATTGGATGGAGGAGCAGAGGTAGAGGACGCGGTTGCCAAGATGATGGACACCGCTGGCAAGGCAGTCCTATTCTCAGGCGCGACTGTGGCAATCAGCCTGTGCAGTATGTTCTACTTCACAGCCACACATATTCCTTCGATGGCAATGGGAGGCTCCCTTGCCGTCGCAGCCTCGCTGATCTACTGTCTAACCGTCCTCCCTGCAATGCTCTCTTACATCGGCCCCAAGATAGACTCACTCAGAGTACCCCTTCCGGGCGCGAACACCAAGTCACAGTTCTGGGAGAAGTTCTCCACCACGGTGATGAAACGACCAATCAGCTGGCTAGTCCCGGCGATGATTGTGCTCCTACTGCTCGGGTCTCCTTTCCTTAGGGTCGAGTTGAATGCCGGTGGAATCGAGGCCCTGCCACCTGATTACGAATCCAGAATAGGATACGAGGTACTGGTCGATGAGTTCCCCGCCTACACGGCATCCACAATCCCACTGGTCGTGGTGTTCGATGAGCAGCCCGATTGGAAGGCGATTGCAGAAGAACTCTCCTCAGTATGTGAAGGAATCAGAGGAACGACTGGAGTGATTTCTATCGAACACCCTCTGTGCTACCCCGAACTATTCGATACGGCGATTGAGGAATGGCCCGAAGACACCCAGAGCACTTGGTACACTACAGTCTCACAGACAGTTGCGATGATCAGCGTGGCTACTGAGTACAGCAGCGGCACCGAGGATGCCGAACAACTGATTGTGGACATGAGAGTTCACACCACAGCATCCTCTGAGGAGATTCTGGT
>CAXEUQ010000153.1:0-3153 GCA_963999425.1 uncultured Candidatus Poseidoniales archaeon
GAGCCGCATCAGGCTCTCTGAGACGGTAGGATGAGGAATCTCACTCATGTCTCGACCAGGAAGCTCATTGGAGTCCCAGAACGAGCCGTCAATCAGGGCAAAATCGACCCCGAGCCCGGATAACCACTCGCGAATAGTCTCAACGCCGTGCTCGGAGAGCGTGGAACTCCACCTGTCATGGTCGGGCAGGAACAGTGCCGACTTAGAAGGGCCCCTGACTATGATTGCGTGAGTGTCTGCGAACTCATCACGATGCGGCACCGGGACAAATTCCAACTCAAAACCGCAGCCTGGTGAGGGCTCAAAACTTTGCATCGCGACCACCTTAACAGGACTGAAAGGCTCCATTGCTTCCCGCTTATCCATCTCGGCGATGACTGAACTGCTAGCGTACAATGGGAGATTACTGGCCCCCATGACTTCCTTACCGAACTGTCCGAGACCATCAACATGCCCAAGATGAACATGGGTCAAACTCACACTGTCCGGTCTGACAACCCCTTCCTCATCCAGAGATTCAGCCCACAATCTCATCTGGTCGGGCAACGACCTACTCGCTTCGAGTAGGTGCTTGCTGTCATCGGCGCCCAGAATACCGCATGCCACAGGATGCCTGCGTAGCCGATGGTCGCGGTGCGCAGCCATACAATGCGAGCACGCGCAGCCCGCGTGCGGTACCCCTCCGTCCTGAGCAATTCCAAGCAGGGTCAGCGATACTGCCATACCGCTCGGTAGGGGGCATAGCGAATGAAGGACTCGCAAGACCGGCAGGGTCTTTCGTCCGATGGAGCAATGAACCTGAACTTGTTCTGCGTGGCATGGCAGCCGACTTGTCGTGGATGCGCGAGCGTTACGAGGAGTTACGCTCGCAAGGACTCGATTGGAATCCCCCTGCCTTGCAGTCGGCAAGTGAGCCGCGTTGCATTGTCGATGGCCAAGAGATGATTATGCTCTCTGCCAACAACTACCTCAATTTGGCAACTCATCCCAAAGTAGTCGAAGCCTCGATAGAAGCTACCCGCAAGTACGGAGCTGGCTCGGGCTCGGTCAGAGCGATAGCCGGAACCCTTGACCTCCATCTAGAGGCTGAGCGCCTCTGTGCCCAGTTCAAGGAAGTCGAGGCTGCACTGATTTACTCGGCTGGATACACAGCGAATGTAGGCCTCATCCCAACGCTTGTGCGTGGTCCTGAGGATGTGATTATCTCAGACGAGCTCAATCACGGATCAATAATCGATGGTGTGAGACTGACCAAGGCATCCAGAGCGGTCTACCAGCACAATGACATGGGCGCCCTTGAGGACACTCTCAAGCAGCACAAGGACAGCGAGAGGAAGCTAATCATCACCGATGGGGTGTTCAGCATGGATGGCGATATAGCACCCCTCGACCGAATCACCGAGCTAGCAGAGGAGCACGATGCGATGGTGTTCGTCGATGATTGCCACGGCGAAGGAGTTCTGGGTGAGGGGCGCGGTATAGTGGCTCACTTCGGCCTGCAGGGAAGAGTCACCTTCGAAATCGGCTCCTACTCGAAGGCACTGGGAGTTCAAGGCGGCATATTGGCCGGCTCAGAGGATGTACGCACGCATGCACTCAATCACAGCCGCTCTTGGTTACTGTCGGGAAGTCAACCACCAGGAGTCGCAGCAGCACAGAAGGCCGCCGTGGAGGTTCTGATGACTGAACCGCAGCACGTGCGAAGGCTGTGGGAGAACACCGATTACTTCCGCAGTGAACTCGAATCGCTCGGCTTCGATACCGGATTGAGCGAGACTCCCATTATCCCGGTGATGTGCGGCGAGAGCTCATTGGCTCAAGACCTGTCTTCGAGACTCAGGGAGCAGGGCGTGATGGTGGGCGCGATTGTATTCCCTATGGTTGCGCGAGACAAGGCGAGAGTGAGGACTCAGATATCCGCAGGTCTTTCCCGTGAGGATCTCGACGAGGTCTTAGAAAAGTTCGATTCATGCGGCCGCGAATTAGGACTGATTTGAGGGATAGATGTGCAACAACAGAGACGCGAGAGACTGCTGATATTCTGGCTTTTGGCTTCGGCCTTTGGGATTATGTTCGCAGCTCTATCTTGGGCTCAGGAAGCAGGCTTGCTGCCACCTGCAGACGAACTAGGTGCTTGGAAGGGAGCAATGGCAGTAGTTACAGGACTGCTTCTATATTGGTTGGTGGCCAAAGACATCCCCGGAGGACCAGGCGATGTCTGATTTGGGACGCTGGCCAATCAAGTGCGAGATTCCAGTACAATGGGGTGACCTCGACGCCCTGAATCATGTAAACCACACTAGGTTCCTAACTTGGATGGAGACTGCTCGCATGCACTACTTCATCGCCAGCGGATTCGATGAACTGCACAAATCCGAAGGAATTGGCCCGATTCTTGCCGGCCTGCAAGCCGATTACCTCTCGCCTGTAGGTTTCCCGGACACTGTTACCGTACACACAACAGTTACGCGAATAGGAAACTCCTCCTTCGAGATGAGTTATCGAATTACCAGCGAGTCCAAAGGTGGAGAATTGGTTGCTACTGGAACTGTTTCCGGTGTAGTATTCGATTATGGAGCAGGCAAGAGCATAGCTATGCCAGATTCATTGAGACAGAGGATTTACGACCTCGAGGCATCAGCCTGACTAACTCTCGTCGACTACCTCTTCCAACTCGCCATCCTCGGTAGCCAAGACTTCTTCCGGGTCAGGACTGTCAATCGTTCTGATCATTCCTTCAAACGGTTGCAAGCCGCGGTCCAATCTGTCTATAATTCTCCATCTCGGAGCATAGGAGAGATGAATGTAGAGCGGTCCTGGAAGAATGAAGCAAACCCAACCAGCGAACATTGCGTAATCGGGAATCTCGTTCATCATCGAGACCGAGATTATTGCTAGACCGATGAACGGGAAAGGAAATAGGAATCTCCTACGATTCTCGAGCCGAATTGGAGGGCGCTTGGAGATGGAAGCGATAATCGATGAGGAACCACCAAGGAACGAGCTCAGCGTAATCAGCATCAGGGTCTGCATACCCCAGTCCCTGATAGAATCCATCACCGGGATGTCATCAACGCTGCCGAAATACGCGTATGGAAGAATCAATATCAGCCCCACAAGAGCAGTAAGTATAACCTCTGTTTTTTTGAGGGT
>CAXEUQ010000154.1:0-3153 GCA_963999425.1 uncultured Candidatus Poseidoniales archaeon
CGACGGCATCAAGACTGTCGCCGCGGGAGTGAATTCCGCAGTGAGAGGTACCGACTCGGGTGCCCTAATCATCACTCATTACTCGAGGATACTAGAGCATGTCAAGCCCGATGTGGTACATGTCCTAATCGGAGGTAAGATAGTAGCCTCAGGAGGCCCAGAACTTGCAACTCAGCTCGAGGAGAACGGATACGACTGGGTCGAGAACAAGGCCATCGCAGAGGAGGTCGCCTGATGCCTGACAACCAAGAGGCCAGAGATGCGGTCGGAGACTACAAGGCCGGATGGAAGGATACTGAGAATTCGACCATCAGATTCGACTTCGGCCTCTCAGAGGAGGTCGTCAGAGAAATCTCCAAGCTCAAGGAAGAGCCGGAATGGATGACTGAGCTTCGTGTCAAGGCCTACCGTCACTTCGTCGAGCGCCCAATGCCCGGTTGGGGCAATACAAGCGCTCTCAACGAGATTGACTTCGACTCCATTTGCTATTATCTGCGTTCGTCTGAGGCAACCGAGAAGGATTGGGACGATGTTCCCGAGGAGATTCGTAACACCTTCGACAGATTGGGCATACCAGAGGCAGAGCAGAAGTGGCTGTCCGGCGTTACCGCCCAGTACGAGTCTGAGGCTGTGTACCACAGCATCCGTGAGGACTTGGAGAAGCAAGGCGTGATATTTCTCGACATGGACAGCGGACTGAAGGAGTATCCCGACCTAGTGAAGGAGTGGTTCTGCTCTGTCGTTCCTCTGACCGACAACAAATTCTCCGCTCTCAACACCGCAGTTTGGTCTGGTGGATCATTCATCTACGTGCCCAAGGGAGTGCATGTCGAAATGCCTGTGCAGGCGTATTTCAGAATCAATGCGAAGAACATGGGGCAGTTTGAGAGGACCTTAATCATCGCCGATGAGGGTAGCAGCATCCACTATGTCGAGGGCTGCACCGCACCTAGTTACACTACCGACTCACTGCACTCTGCAGTAGTCGAGCTGATCGCCTTACCCGGGTCTCACATCAGGTACTCTACAGTACAGAACTGGAGTTCGAATGTGTACAACCTAGTCACCAAAAGGGGGATTGCACATGAGAATGCAAAGATTGAGTGGGTCGATGGAAACATCGGCAGCAAACTGACAATGAAGTACCCCGCTGTGATACTGAAGGGAGAGGGGTCTCATGCGGAAGTCATCTCAGTAGCATATTCGGGAGACGGGCAGCACCAAGATGCAGGGGCCAAGATTCACCATCTGGCTTCCAACACCACCAGTAAGATTCTGTCCAAGAGCATTAGCAAGAACGGTGGCAGAGGCACCTACAGAGGCCAGGTCACGGTATCTCCCAAGGCTGAGAACTGCAAACTCAATGTGGTGTGCGATGCCCTCATTCTGGATGAGGAGAGTCGTTCGGATACCTATCCAACAATGGAAGTCGCGAACCCAACTGCGAGGTGCGAGCACGAGGCCAGTGTCTCGAAGGTCAGCGATGACCAGTTGTTCTACCTGATGAGCAGGGGCCATTCCGAGGAAGAGGCTCTGGCGATGATCGTTAACGGATTCTTTGAGCCATTCACTCGAGAGTTACCCATGGAATATGCAGTTGAGTTGAATCAACTGATGGCGCTCGAGATGGAAGGAAGTATAGGCTGAGGTGGTCCTTTGCAATCCGCTTCCGAGTACCTATCACTTCCACAGCCCGACAGGTCTGACCACCTCTGGAGATACACCCCTTGGAGGAGGATTCACCCGACTGGAGATGTATTCGAAGTACCTGAGGTCGGCTCGGCTGCCGTCTCAATTACCAAACTTGATGGCAGTCCTGCTCCAGAGGGAGTATCATTGGAGAGGACTGAGTCAAAACTGGTTGACTTACCCGACTCCGACCCTGTGACCCTTGCATTCTTAGGAGCAGTGACTGTAACCTCTGGATGGGAGTTTAAGGTGGATTCGAAATTCAATTCCGACATGCCCCTACTGCTTGATATAGACACCGGAGAAGGCAGTTCTGCAGTCCACCTGAATCTGGATATCGGAAGTCTGAGTGAACTCGAACTGATTACTAGGGTGAGGGGTGAAGGAGATTGGTTCGGTCTGTTGAGGACCGGGGAAATCGGTACTGGGAGCGTCATGAACGACATCGTAGTTGGACTCATGCGGCAAGGCACTATGCTCAGAGTGGATTCAATGGACATTGGCAGAGACGCTCAGGTTCGAGCAGGGACTGTGTCTTCCGGATCAGACAGAACCAAGGCTGATTTGAGATATCTCCTGAAAGAGATTGGCGGGAGTGTCCGTGTGCTAGGCTCAGTTCTAGGAGCGGGCTCGATGCATCTCGATCATCACGTCGAGATTCTGCATGATGCGCCTGAGACTTTCAGCAGACTCTCGTGGCATTCAGCCTGCGGGGGCGGCAGCAGAACGGTCGGGACCGGGATGCTCAAGGTGATGGATGGTTCCAAGGGAGCGGATGCTGCACAGATCTTCCACAATCTCTTGCTATCAGATGATGCCGAGGCAGACTCCATCCCCGAATTGGAGGTCCTTGAGCACGAAGTGGTCGGATGTGGGCATGGTACTGCCAACGGGCCGATAGACGAGGATCAACTGTTCTATCTTCAAGCAAGAGGTCTGGACCCTTCCGAGGCCAAGAGGGTGCTCATCGCAGCCTTCCTGAATTCGACTCTATCTGAAATGGGTAGCGAAGCCTTACACGACTGGTTAATCGTACTTCTATCCTCTGAACTCGAGAGGTTGGACTCCAGCATAGGCAACTGATTAGTGCCTCCTATGTCAGGGCTCAACGTGGACGTCGATCATTGTGAGGATATCCGATGCCAATGCGGATATGCAGGCTCAGCGATTCCGATGAGGCAGCACATGGAGTGCCCGAGGTGTCGCAGAGTGGTCGAGTCTTGTTGTGAGGGAGTGCCGGACTATTCCTAGGAAGTGCGGTCTCTGTAACTAGATAGTAATCCAGTCATCAACACTCCTGCCGCAGCTCCAAACATCATCCCCTGCTGCTCCAAACTATTTCCTGCTAAGTCTCGAAATGCCAAAGTCATGGTTCCAGTCATTGGGATTATGAATACAGCGAAGCGCGTAGCCCATTGTCTTGGAGTTGGTGCCCTTCCCATTGGTCTGAGAACTAATGAGCTT
>CAXEUQ010000155.1:0-3143 GCA_963999425.1 uncultured Candidatus Poseidoniales archaeon
AACCGGGGGGCGGGGCGATTTCGGTCGCCCCGTCTTCCAACCTCCATTCGCAATATGCGAGCCACAATTCGGCTCCGTGACTGAAAAACCTCCAAACTATCCTAATTTGTCCCATTTCTCTCAATAGGGCGAAGGTATATACCAAACATACCTCGTAGAGGTACTATGCGAACTTTGCTCGCAACAACAATGATGCTGTTAATGATGACTGCGGCCCTTGCGGGCTGTGCGGGATCCGACATCACCCAAGAGGATGTGGATGCTGCGAGAGAGGAAGGTAGAGCTGCTGGAATTGCAGAAGCTACGCCCGTGAGCACGCTGGACACGATCATCGATCGCGGTTCAATGAAGTGCGGAGTAAAGGAGTCCCAGTACGGAATGGGATACCTAGATGCTGGAACTGGAGTTCGCTCCGGTCTGGACATCTCCTACTGCCGCGCTGTTGCGGCTGCTCTAGGGCTGAACCCTGATACCGATGTCGAGTATATCCCGGCCTCGGGCTCAGACCGCTTCGACAAGCTAGCCTCCGGTACTATCGACGTACTAATCCGCACCACGACCTGGACAACCAGCCGTGATGCTGACTTGAACGCTGATTTCGCTGGAATGAACTTCTTCGATGGACAGGGTATCCTAGTCCGTGCTGATGCTTACGAATACGGCACTGGTTCAGCTGCCCAGCTGAATGGCGCAGAGATCTGCGTCGGAATAGGAACCACCACAGAGGGTAACCTACAGGACTGGTTCTCCTCAAGAGAGATCGATTTCACATCGATCCCTGTGGCTGATGCTGCTGAGGCAACTGCCAAGTTCATCGACGGTTCGTGCGATGCCTTCACCGGCGACATGTCGGCAATGGTTGCCAAGAAGTGGCAACTTGATGGCGACGGTTCAATGAACGGAGTAGACATCTGGATCGCTCAAGAGCTGATGTCCAAGGAGCCTCTAGGCGCGGCAACCCGCGACATGGACTCCGACTTCAAGGACGTTGTCGCTTGGGTCTGGTACGGAATGGTTACCGCTGAAGAGATGGGCGTGACTGCTGCTAACGCAGCTGACATGGCCGCTTCCGCTTGCGCTGAGAACGACGCAGGCTCGGCAACCGACCCTGGTATGTGCCGCCTACTGACCTCTAACCTAGGTCTAGGTACATCCGCTAACCCTCTTGCAGATACATGGATGCAGGCAGTACTAGGTGCTGCAGGCAACTACGGAGAGGCATATGACGACGCGTTCTGCGACGGCTCCTACGACGGAGTCAGCGGATCCGACGCCATGACCGGATGCCTGATCTCGCGCGCTGGTACCCTAAACGCTCTCGTTTCCGAGGGTGGTATCCAGTACGCACCGCCAATGCGCTGATCGCATTAGCAGACTGATCGGAAATACGTAAGCCTCTGGGGGGGATTTCTCCCCCAGAGGCCACACTACCCTTTTACACCTCATGCTCCCCATAGGGGAGCATGGACTTCCGGGGACTGACCTCTTCTCTGCCCCGGGTTAACTCTGCTCGTGACTTCATCACAGGTTACATCGTACCCATCTTGGCCGTCTACCTATTCTGGGGATATTCAAACAAGTTCCTCGGAATGTCAGTTGATTATCTCTCCTCCATGGCCAGAGACATCACAGTTGCCGGCTCTCAGATGAATCCCTCCTATGTTCCGATGAGTACGTTGACTCTAGTAGCCGGCGGACTTATTCTAATCTCCTTCTTACTAGTCAAGAACGAACTCCCGGATATCTTTCGAGCAATCCGTAGAGGGCATTTCCATGCCATTTTCGATTACTCAACCTCTCTATTCGCTATCGCCTGCTTCGCGGTCTCGTATGTCTTACTGACAACGGTCCTTGAGTTGACTCCAGGAGCTCAAGTTCCATTCTTCTTCTTCGGAGGTGCGGTGGTGGCGGGAATCATCCTATTGCAGGACAATATTCCAGATTTCCTAGCCATCAGGCCGTCTAACATTCAGTACGCTATGCGCGAACCAAGTATTCTTGTCACTGCAGGCTCAATTATCGTCTTCGTAATTCTAACTCTGAATATCTCGATGGTTCCTGTAATCTCTCAAGATATCCCGTTCTTCCTTTCAGTTATCACACTAATCACGGTCTTCTACTGGGCATGGAGACTATCTCAGGAGGGCATGAAACCATCTGTGCAGGAAAGAAGAACTGCAGCACTCGCCTATCTGGCACTTCTGCCATTCATCTCATACCTACTTCTCAGAGTACTTTACTTGCAGCACGACCCTGATCCGGTTATGGCCAATCGCTGGGAGATTAAGTTCGATTTCATGGACGCTGTTAACACCTTCAAAATCAATCCCTGGCCAATGGAGGTTGAGCCCAATATCGACTCTAGATGGCTGTTCCTCAAGGCTGCCATCATCAATTCCGCTAGAGTGACCTTACTGAGTATCGTTCTATGCGTTATCCTTGGTACCATTGTAGGTGTAACCAGACTTTCAAACAACAAATTGGCATCCACCATGGCTACTGTTTACGTAGAGGTATTCAGGAATCTCCCTCTAGCAGTTCTCCTGTTCCTAATAGCAACTCAATTTGGCATCCAGGCTCCACTATTCAAAGAAGAGGTATTTCTGTTTGGAGGGGCTGTTTTCTATAGCAATCAGGGAATCTGGTTTGTGACTGTGGCCTCTTACCAGAGGCTGTTGATGGGCATTGTCGCACTCGCTCTGCTTAGGGCGGCCTTGCGTCATATGGACAGGATAGAGCCACGGGAAATTATCACCCCAAGCACTCTTCTCGGACACGTGAGAAGGCCCTTCAGTTCCTTGGGATGGAGATTCGAAGCACTAGCAGCAGATCTCTTCTTGATCGCCGTTGCGGTACTGTTCATCGATTTGTTCGTCCCATTCGCCTCAACGCACGGAGGAGGCTACGGAGCAGCCCTTGGAATCATCCTGATGGTCTATGCATTCTCTATTACCAGCAGCGTTGACGATGATGGCATCAATTCGATGGAGATCGATGATTCTGACGAGGGAATCAGGAAGAGATTCACCATCTGGGTCGCAGCCATAGCCATAGCAGCAGGAATCGCTCTTTCCAAGGGACTGTCCTGGCCAGAGTATGTCAAGGACTGGAACGGTGACGGAGTAATCGACAAAACAGATCAG
>CAXEUQ010000156.1:0-3138 GCA_963999425.1 uncultured Candidatus Poseidoniales archaeon
AGAACCACTGCATCTCAAGATCTTGGATGTGAGTATAAGCAGACATTCTCAACTCGTGCTGAGCAGTCTGGGCTAAATTCCTCCACAACACTGCGTAGAAGTATTGGAATAGAGATTCTAGGACCCATATCACCACAGTGATTCCGGTTAGGAGATAGAGTTGGTCGTAGACATCAGTATAACCAAACTGGGCTAGGAAGGAGTCCTCTTGCGCTGCGACCACATCTATTGCCATACCGATGAGGACTGGAGGAGCTAGGTCCCACACCTTGTTGATGATTGAACAAAACGAAGCCAGTAGAACTGTAGTTCTGTGTTCTTTGAGATGCTCTAGGAGTCTCATCAGAGGATGTCTGCCCCCATCCATGACTAAGCGTCATGACAGGAGTGTTTGAAGATACTCATCCAATCAATTGGCAAGCGGACCGCCAGTCCACTCGTTGGCCCACGAATCGAAGACCGCTACGTCAATATCTCCTGTGGAATTGGTCCTGATTTGATACAGGTCTCCTGGCGAGAAATAACCGGGCATCGGGAAGTCAAGCCAAGTGAAATCCCACCAAGTCCCATCACTCAGAGTGATGTTTGCCGATTCTTCTTCGAGGGTCATCATCGCCACCGTTGATGTCTCCTCGTCCTCGGTAAGAATCCCATGGAACTGCAACTCAGAGGGGTCTATCTCGGTTGACATTTCCTCAGGAACCTCGCCATACCAGACGGTCATGTCATCTACTTGGATGGGTTGCGTATCGATGCTGAAACTGACAGGGGTTCGGGGCAGACCATCCTGCAGTTCTATCGATACCGAGTCGTCTGTTGTCACTCTCAGGAGGAACGTCTCCTCTTCTCCAGAATAGGTCTCTATTCCGGTGATCATCGGTGGCGAGCCCATCAATTCGATGATGATAGTATGAGTATCATTGTTTGCCGATGCTATCTGTTGCGTCGAGGTCGGGTCGCCCGAGATGGTCCAAGTCAGGTCAGCAATGGCAGTTGTGTCGAATGCGAAGGGGGGCCAGAAGCCTCCGGGCTGCTCACCCGCCAACTGAGCCAGTTCAAAGAACGGGTCGGTATACTCCGGGACCTCGTCCCTGCCCTCGTACCAATCTCCTTCGACCCTGACATTGGTCATTTGCTGCCCCTCGATGACCTCATTGTCGATTGTGGTAGTGCCGATGGTCATACGCATCGCTATCGAGCGCAACTGCGCGGAGTCGTCCTTAGCCACGTCCCAGCGGACCTCGGCGAACTGCCCCTGATTCTCAAACGTGGTCGTTGTGACTATCCTGAGCCTGTCATAGCCCGCGGCCAGAGTCAGTACATCGAAGGCTGTCGGGTCAGAAAGTATGTCAGAGAGTCCTTCTGGCTCGAGTGGGAAGCATTCTGCCCCCTCGCAGCCCTCGACTGGGACATTGAGGCAGCCAGAAATCGCTGTGCTGAGCAATAGCAACGCGGTCAAGTAAGCGACTCTCACATCCTCTCGGGACTGTCCATGAGTCATGAGTCTCACGCTCAGGCGTCATCGTGGTGACCTGTTCTGTGTTGCGTCGTTGCTATATGGGACGGGCGCGAGCGATGTACAGGAGGGCGAGTCATGGATGCCAAGGATGTCCTCGTCGTGTTCAAGAAGAACTTCGAGGAGGTGCATGACGAATCTCTGCGAAGAATCAGGGCTGAACTAGACCTGATGTCCGATGAAGACATGGTCAGTGTAGACTACAAGGTACGAGAGACCGTCACGAGTGAGGACTTCTCTGGCAGGGACCTCGCAATCATTCTGGGTGGCGATGGAACCCTGACTTCAATTGCCCATTCGATTGGCAGCGACATCCCAGTAATGGGGGTCAACAGTCACCCCCAAGATGACGATGAGGACGGGTCTTACGGATTCTACATGGGAAGTGACCCGGAGAGATTCGGCGAGGACGTCAGAGCCGCCTTGGCAGGTGAAGCGATAGTCAACTTGCTGCCTCGGCTGCAAGCAGAGATAATCACTACCAGTGGCAAGAGAATCCTCTCGGACCCCGCCTTGAACGACCTCATCATCGCTAACACTCACCAATACCAGCCTTCGCGCTATCGACTCCAGAGGGGCTCGAGAGATGATTCGATAGATGTGATACAGCGCTCTTCGGGTTGCCTATTCTCGACTTTCCTCGGACAGGGCGCCTGGTTCAGGCATGTTGTCGACATCGAGGGGACACGGTTCCCGGTAGACGAGTTGAATTCGAAGTACCTGTTCGTCTCAAGGGATCTTCCTAGAAGCGAGCGGTTCGGTGACGGCTCTTATTGGGAATGGACTGCAGAGCCGACGGTGATTACCAGCGATATGCATCGTGGTTATATCGTCGGAGACGGTTGGGATGAGACTCACTTCACTAGGGGGGCCAAGGTGACCGTGGCCCTAAACGGCCCCGAGTTGGCTCTGCTTACCTTCCGTAGAACAATTCACGACGGCGTAGCGCACTGGATTGATTACTAGAATCCGAGCTCGCTCAGATCCACATCGTCGTTCATGTTCACTCTGACCGGATACGCGAGAGTAATCTTGTCAGCCTCGAAGCGCTTGAGGATTTCAGTAACGAACGATGATTTCGATGATCTCATCTTGCGTGCGTTATCGACATAGTATCGAATCTCCATGATTACTTCCTGATCTCCGAAGTCCCTCAGGACGACTTGAGGAGGCTTAGGTTTCTGAGAAATCTCCTCGTGGTTGTTCGCGATGTCATTCACAACCTCCTCTGCTTTGGTCACATTCTCCCATGTCGCGGTCAGCCCAAGACGAATCCTTACTCTCAATTCGCTGTGGCTGAAGTTCGCCACCGCATCGTTGGTCAGGGTCTTATTCGGGATAGTCAAAAGGACTCCGTCAGTGGATCTGACTCTGGTGGTTCGCAGACCGATATCCACGACATCGCCCCAACTGCTGTAGATTCCGCCCAGACTCTTGGGCAGGAGAATCCTCTCTCCCTCTCTGAACGGCCTGTCTATGATGATGAAAATCCCTGCAATTACATTCTCCACAGTGTCTTGGGCAGCGAATGCTACCGCCAGACCGATGAAACCTAGGCCGACCACTATCCCGGTGACGTTGATTCCCAACTCATCCGCAGCGGTTAGGATTACTATAGCCCA
>CAXEUQ010000157.1:0-3113 GCA_963999425.1 uncultured Candidatus Poseidoniales archaeon
AGTGGCTTCGATAACGTTGAACCATGCTGGCCACGGTGTAGTGGTCGTGAATGAACGTCTGGTTGACGGTACCGGTTGCCTTTGCAATGGGTGCTTCCCCCAAAAATCGAGATGCCAGCGTCGTCATCCGTTGGCTGTCGCCGGTTGGAAATGTCTGATATTCCCAGTCATGCCGTAGTAATTCCTGGCTTCCCTCGAATTTCCTCATCGCTGTACTTCGAATCTAGAACCTGTTCTGGCCTCCGAATTCGATCATCCTGCGCCTCCCACCAGACATCTCGAAGTATAGTACCAGTAGGCAACATCTCCTCTAGTAGAGGGGCATCGATTTCATCCCTAACCTCTTGTTTGAACTCTCTAAATGACTTCTCGGGAACTTCTTGGAAACCCTGTCCCTCGACCTGTCTGATGTTGATCCTCCTGAGCCACAGGCCCTCGGCTCTGAGCGCTCTCAGAAGATTCAGATTCATCTGATAGGTGGCTTCGGTCTCGCCGTTCAGGCCGGCGATGAAATTGAGTCCAGGGAGCAACCTCGGGAGGCCTCTCTCTCCTCTCTGTCTGCCGAACTCGTTGATGTGTCTGACAGCCGTCTTGAGTTGCTCGGGGTCGCAATTCAGCCAGTTCTGCTCGTGGACTTCCGGGTCTGCGGACTCAAGCCCGAAAGAGAGTACGGCCCCATCAGACAGCGTTTCCACAAGGGTTCTGGTAATCTCAGTCGATGGCTCGATGCTTTCGGCAACTATCGAGGGGTTCGCGTTGTCGACATGCAGAATCTTGAGTCTCTCGTCCTCACGCGCGCCGTGTAGCACCTTCGCAATCGGGTCAGGATTGGGAATTGGGTACTCTAAGTCCTCGACTCCTTCGGCCTTGTAGGTGTAGATGTCAGTAGCTCCGCCTATCCTGATGTTCGCGACTCCGGAGTCCAAGGCTGAAGCAATCTCGCTGAGAACGTCCTCTTCGGAGCGCCACAGGGGTAGTCCTTTCTTCGGCTCGATACAGAACCTGCAACCGCGCTTGAATCGAACACAGCCCTGATACAACTCTATCTCATAGGTCAGTGGACCTTGTTCCCCGTCGTCCCCTCTCAAGTCGGGATGATCGCTCACCGCCTTGGAGGAGGAGCCTGAGAGTGCCCATGTCGACCACTGCTCGGGAGTCCTCTTCCGGTGCTCCCAACTTCCTGTAGAGATGAAGTGGTCGAGTGTTGCGTCGGTGTCTTGGACAGCGCAGAACAGGTTGGAGCGCAAGGGAGTCCATCCATCGTATCTCCAGTGACGAATCGCCCACCCTCCACAAAGAACCGGAGAGGGCGAAGGGAGGATGGAAAGCACCTCATCGAGCTCCTTGCGACTAATCGGAGTCCCTCTGACGTACTTGCCGGGGACTACTGCTCCGGCTAGAATCACCGCTCCATCCAACTCGGACAACTCTCTACGCAGGGATGCTCTTGACTCTGGGCCTGAGAGGCGTTCCTTGTGATGCATCCTCCACTCGTCGATCGTCATGTAGGTGTACGGAAGTCCCCGTGACTCGAGGACGCCGCAGATGTATCTGATGTGAAATCCCAGATAGTTCGGCACTCCGAAGGCGGCTGGCTCGTCCTCGTAGCCATCCAACACGAGCCAACCTTCCAGTTGTTCCACGCCCGTACGCAAGGGCGTTGGGTATTCACCGCTTCGCTAATTCCGGCGAGGTCGGCGACGTCGGTCTCGGCCTCCACTCGGCTTGGATTCCTGAACAGTAATCTTGCGAGAGTGAATCTCGCTGCCGTTAAGCTCCTTGATGGCAACCAACCCCTCCTTCTTGCTTGAGAAGGTGATGAAAGCGAATCCCTTCGAGCGACCGGTCTCCTTGTCGGTCGCGATGTGAACTTCCTTGAGTTCGCCATGGGCTGAGAAAATCTCTCTGAGTTCGTCCTCGCTAGCATCGTATGAGACGCCACCTACGAACAACTTGATTCCCATCGATTCCTCGGCCTTGGACCTAGCAGCCACCAAAGTCTCCCTTTCCTTGGAGAGTTCTTCCTTGCTGGCCGTTCCCTCCTTGACTTTGTCCATGCAGTCCCGGCATCTGATTGGCTTGCCCGGTGTCGGCTTGAAGGGGACTTCAGTCTTGGTCCCGCACAGAGTGCATGTGGTCGGGTGCATCTCTCTCCTCTGGCCACCTCCTCTGCCTCCTCTGCCTCCTCTAGACTGGGCAGCGCGCTGGCGTCGGATGGAGTCTGGAATTTCGTGAGACATGCCTCTTCGGTGGTCTGCCAGTGGGGAGAGGTAGGGGCGGGCGCCATCGTGGCCGAGCATAGCCTCGGCCTCGGCGGACCAGCGGGCGCCGGGGCGATTGAGAGACTGAATGTCATCACCTATGACGTGACCATGACCGAAACCGTTCGACAGAACTCTGAATCCGGTGTAGTCGCAGCGCGAGCATGAGACGTTGAAATCCGGGGTCTCGCTGCTTGTCTCGAGGTCGAGTCCGCACTGCGGGCAAATCGCGTGCAGGACTCCCAGATCGGGGCCATCGCGAGTGGTTGCCTTCATCATGGGCTCAAGCTCAGTGATACGGGCTCGGATGATGTCCCTCTTGCGCATCGCATCCCCTGCAGATGGAAGGAATCGATCAACAAAGTTAGTGACGTAGATGTCCGCGAACAACTCCTCTGCAGGGACATCTCTGTGGCCTCCTTCCTTGTCCTCGATGTGCAGGACTCTGACCTCGGCGGTCTTGGGATTGATTCGGTTCACCTCGGCAATGATTACATCCCCTATCTGAGGTGAATTCACAGGCGGTCTCGATGTATCGATGGAGATTGTGCCATCATTGTGGACTATTGTTCCGGTGAGGGCTGCTACTGAGCCGGATGAGTCAGTGTGGATGCCGTGTCCGGCCTCTGCCCCATCAGGAATTGAGACGCTTGAACCAGGTGTCACGAAGTCGCCTGGCCCAGCAGTCATCGGCCCGCCGACCGGACAACCCCCTATGAACGGTCCGGCCGAGATGAGCCGTAGGCTCAGGGAGGCAGGAGTCGCCAGAAAGCGGCCCTAGTCTTACCTCTCTGTCGGCTGTGATGAGAGTATGCTGCTGGAAGAGCAAAGTCCGCCTCACCATATCTCTCG
>CAXEUQ010000158.1:0-3088 GCA_963999425.1 uncultured Candidatus Poseidoniales archaeon
CGCACCCTCAGATATTCCGTACAGAGACGCAACATAGGCATCATCCCAAACATGCTGGTTACCTTCGGCATCAGGAAGAGTCATTCCCGATAGTTCGCCATACATGAATGCGGAGGGGAATGAAGATTTCAGGCCAATTACAGGGTCGTTGAGGATGAATTCGGACTTCTCCATTGATAAGTCTGCCATCCCAGCGAATTGTTCTCGGTTGAGTCCTATGGGAATGTACTCTCCAGCAAGCGGGTCTGCTGCTCCGAACGCGGTGTGCCACCAATCATCGGAGTCCATTGTCCCCTGTCCTCCCATCAGAATCTTCTCGAAGTGTCTAGGCTCGCCGGTTACTCCAAGTCCGACCCATGGCTCGACGTAGTCGGCAAGGGATGCGATAGTCAGGAGTCCGAGATTGTAGGTAATCATGGCATCGAAGTAACTGCCCGACTGCAGGGGCAGCAGCAGCCCGATGACCATACCGGGCAGGGGTATCCCGCTAATCTCGAACGACCCCATCATCCCCACGTTGGGATCGAATAGCAAGTTGTTGAGTGTGTCTGGGTCAGTCACCATGATTCCGCTGACCTCGTTAAACCTCTCTTTGAGTTGTGGCGTCTCGTTGTTTATCTCGGCCCCACCACCATGCTCGACGAACTTACTCGCAGCTAGCCCGTACACCGCCGCATCGACTGAGTCCATAGTCGCCGCATCAGCACTGGAGTAGCCGTATAGAGCCGCCCTAGTCTGTGTGACCTCGCCCCCATCAGGTGCACCCATTCCAGCCACTATGACTGGACCGAGGTCGCAAGTTAGGGCGATACAGTTCCCAGTAGAGGGATCAACTGCATCGTACATGATGCTGTCAAAGTATGGGGCTGGAAAGGTGAGTGAATCCGCCATTTCCTCGATGTCCTCGGACGCCCAGATACTGGGGGCCCTGTTTGAGAGATCGAACTCGACCATCCCGGCTGCGAACATGGCCTTGGCAAAGGTCTCGCCGTAGAATATGCCACCAGATGCCCCGCCCATGCCACCAATCCTCTGAGTATTCCAAAGGATATTCAGATTCGTGATGTTGGTATCGCCCGAAACCGAGGCGTGCTCGACACCCTCGTCATCAGTCCATGTGCACTCGGCACACCACTCGAAGACATCGTATTCCGAATAGGTAATGGTATTCGCATCGTAGTCGAAGTTGAGAATCTCCTTGGTTGTAGTGACATTGTAGATGAAGGGGCCCATCTTGGTGAAGGCATCAGCAGGATTGTCTGAATCCAAGGCCGAGACATCTGTAATCGAATTGGCAAAGTAAACCCTCGGGGCAGTCGATACATGCCACTCCTCGTCATAGTCGGCAGAGTAGTTCTCATTACCGTCCTCGTCCAAACCGTCGTATCCGTCAGAGACCATTCCCGCCACGGTGCCTTCGATTATACCGTCGACGATCCCAGCCACACCGACTCCTATGTTCACAAGTAGGAGCAGCGCCCCCGCAACCAATGCTATTTTCTTACTAACCATGCTCTCGCACCTAGCCCCCTCAGAAGGGTTGGACGAATAAGCGTTACAGTATCGAAAAATACTCTCTCTAGCGACTATTGATTCAGATGAATCCGAAACCATCGAACTCGCGCGCGAACGTATAGAGCATTATTGGAACCAAAATTATCCCCATCGCATGGCTACGTCTGATGCCTATCCTAGGTGGCATCAGGCCCATTGCTGTGCCAATAATCAGGACGCCCAGTCCAATCCAGCCGGTTGACAGCCAGACAAGTATGGCGATGAATCCAGTTACCGAGATTACCAACGTCCTCAGAGGGACCAGTTCGTGCATCTTCAGCATGCCCTTGCCGACCTTGATCATTACCGGGACAGCGAACAGCCCGGAGGCTATTGTGATGCCCAACAGGCGAACGAAGTCTGCTGGTGGCTCGACTGCGTTCCACATGTCGATAGGGTACATCATATTCAGAGCTAGAGCAGCGCCCGATCTGGGTCTTCCGACCATGTACAGGAATCCTAGAACCATCACTGTTACCGCTGTGTTGACCGAAGATAGGATGGCGATAATCTCAAGGTCCTGCTGCTGGCTCTGAGCCCCAAGGTCGAGATCGGGACTTACTCCTGCTTCAGATAGCACCTCCTCGAACATCTCCCTCTCCTCCTCCGAGAGATCGTCTAGTCCCTCAATTTCCGTGGCATTCGCACTGGGGGTGAATCCCGGCTGGGTGCCATGCTCGAAGTCTGCCGGAATGTAGTTCGGATCTGTCAGTCTGCCCCAGAAGTTCCGCATACTCATCACTACCACAGTAGCCTGAGCTGCAGTCATCCCGGGCAGGATTGCCATTACCGACGAGACGATTGCGGACAGGAAAGTCGGAATTGCAAGAGGCTTCATCGGAGGCATCTCCCAGTTAGCCTCCTGAGGCGGTATCTCCGATGTAGTGACATAGATGTCAATCAGGTTGGCTATTCCGAACAAACCTGCTAGGCCCGGGAAAAGCAGGGTCGCTGAAGGCATCCCAATCGGCGATCTTCCTGGCAACTCGAAAACAGCCCAGCCGTAGAACCCGGTGAGCAGGAAGAAGAAGGTCGCTGCGAGAATACCCGCAGTCCTCGAACTGTCTCCCAGCCGCAGGTCGATATTCTCCCACTTGCGCTGGATTCTGAACTTCCAGATTGGTATGCTAAACTCAATCTTGCGCGGTAGCGGGAACACCAGCCTGCTGGTGAGGCGCTGGCTCCATTCTGGCCATGACAGTCGAGTGGTCTCGGTGAGAATCAGGAAGATTGAGATGGTGAGCAACAGCCACGGCAGGACCTCACGACTGGACTCGTAAAGTCCCAAACCAGGATCCTCACCGAATAGTAGTCTAGCCACTATCAACAGAGGGATGGACATCAACATCCCCATCTGAGAGCCTCGCGCGGAGTATGCAACTCCTTGAGCTGCTTGACCTGAAATCAGCATCCTGTGACCAGGTAGCAAGGCCAGAGCCATGTTATCGTCCGGAGCCCCGACCAATGCGCTCGGGATGTAGTTGAGGAAGGTGTGGACCGTACCGCATGCAACGATGATGCCAGCTACAGCGTC
>CAXEUQ010000159.1:0-3072 GCA_963999425.1 uncultured Candidatus Poseidoniales archaeon
CCGTGGGTCGCATTGGCCCTGCTGGTAACTGATGAAGTAACGAATGGATAGGTTCCTTGGTCTATGTCGAGCATTGCTCCTTGGGCCCCCTCGAGCAGTACATTCTCACCGTTCCTCAATGCGATATCCACCATCACACCAGTTGGCTTGATTGCTGTGCCGAATCGATCCAGAATCCACTCCAAGTCAGTTTTCAGCGAAGCTGCATCGATTGCATCTTCAACGCCGACTGTCGACAGTTGCTTGGTCATCCTCTCTGCTTGTGTGGCTAGGGCCTTCTCGTCACCGACTATTCGGGCGATATCTGCGAATCTGATACCAACTCTCTCGGTTCGGTCCCGATAAGTCGGGCCGATTCCTCGGCCTGTAGTCCCGACCACTTTGTCTGCCCCATCATACAGCCTATGGAATGGAAGAATGACAGAAGCTCTCTCGCTGATGAATAGTCTGACTCCCTCGGGCCTCTCTCCTGTTTGATTATGCCATCTGTCGAGTTCCTCCTCGAGAACCCAAGGGTCGATGACCATGCCATCACCTAGCACGAGATTGCAATGGTCGTAAGTGACTCCGGATGGAATCTGATGTAGTTTCAGAGTGGTATCTCCGACCACGATTGTGTGCCCAGCATTGTTTCCTCCTTGGAAGCGGACAGTCCAAGAAGAACGCTCGGCAAGTTGGTCTATGGCCTTGCCCTTACCTTCGTCCCCCCACTGGGCTCCAAGCACGACGCTGGCAGGCACCGTAGCCTCGGGCAGTATGGATGGCGGATGAATGCTTTGGCTGAGTTCGAGACCGATTTCTGATGATTTTCGGGTGGGAAGCGATTATGAATGGCCGGTAGGTCGGCCGGTCTGCATGGCTCAGAGGCACCCCGAGGCAGAGGCTCGTCTGCTGAAGAAGTGGATATGTATGCGCTGTTCGGCTACCCACCGCGGACGCAAGCCTAGGTCGTGCCGCAAGTGCGGCTACACTGGTATGAGAATCAAGGCCGCCGAGCGCAGGAAGACCTGATTATGGCAGTCGCTTCTGCGGCCGTCGAGGGTTTCGCTCTAAGTCTGGGCTTAATTCTCGCATTAGGGCCGCAGAACGTGTTCGTCATGCGACAGGGCCTGATGAAATCGCATGTATTTGCAGTCTGTCTTGCCTGCTCTCTTTTCGATGCTGCCTTGATTACAGCCGGAGTCCTCGGCATGGGCAGTTTCCTCTCTGGTATCGAGGGGGCTGAGAAGGCGATTGCCGTCGGTGCCACACTATTTCTAGTAGGATATGGATTACTCAGAATCAAATCGGCGATGAATCCGGAGGGTATGTCGACTGACGGTGAAGGTGAGGCTGATCTGAAGGCGACAATTGGAGCTGCTGCGGCTTTCACCTTCCTCAATCCGCACGTGTATGTCGACACCTTGCTCCTAATCGGAGGCACCTCGAGTAGATATCTAGGTGATGAGAGGATAGCATTCGGAATCGGAGCTGCTACCGCCTCCTTCGTGTTCTTCTTCTCATTGGGCTATGGGGCGAGGAGTCTGTCAGAGGTTCTGAACAAGCCCAAGGTCTGGCGATACATCGATCTCTCGATTGCCTGCATAATGTTCACAATCGCTGCTGCGATAATGCAGCCCCATCTATGAGAGTAGGTTCTCAAGGGCATCAAACAGCATTCCGACTTCCTCGGCTGAGTTGTCAATATGAGGTGAGACTCGCAGCAATCCGGCCCTGCTAGTGACTAGTATGGAATGTTCATCTTGCAGTCTGCGGGCGATGTTCTCGCTGCTCACACCCTCGGGCATCCTCAGACTTACTATGGCGCTCCTCTCATCCTCGGACATCGGGGAGGCGATGCTGAGCCCTAGGCGGTTTGCTCCCTCGATGACTCTGTCTGCTAAGGCGAGGTCGTGTTCCCAGACCTGCTGTATGCCAGTCTCGCATATCTCATCCACTGCAGCTGCCAGCCCCAGTGCGGCCCCGAAGTGAATAGTGGTGTACTCAAAGCGACTAGCATCTTCTGGCAATGTCATTCTGTCTGCCCGGAGGTCCCAGATATCGTCATGGCTCCTGAATCCCAGAAGACCTGGGTAGAGGTGAGGGCGCACTGAGGGCGAGACGTAGCCGACTGCTGCACCGTACGTCCCGCGAAGCCACTTGTAACCTGACGAGACAATCACATCGGCCCCGCAGCCCGCAGCATCGATCGGAACCATCCCCATCGACTGGGTCGCATCAACCACAAGGATTGCACCCACCGAGTGCGCGGCTTGGGCGAACCGGGCCAAGTCATACCTCTGGCCGCTTGAGAACTCAACGTGAGACAATGTGACTACCGAGGTGTCCTCGTCAATCAGTGAGATGATGTCACCCGGGTCTGTATAGAGTTCGGAGTCGTGGTCAGCCAACCTGACTTCAGCACCATTGGCGTCTGCAACTCTAGTCCACGGATAGACTGTGGATGGAAAGGATGCTCTCGTAGAGACGATATTGCTGCCGCTGGGAGGGGAAACAGCCCAGGCCACCGAACACAGAAGCTCGGTCGCACTCGAGCCGACGCAGACATCCTCGAGCTCGCAGGAAAGTAGTCTTGCAGCAGCCCTTCGTAGAGGCATCATGCCATTCTTCTCGGCTTCTCCGTCGAACTCAGCAGCCCCTCCCCTAGCCAATGCTTCCGACCACTCCATAGAAGCCCTATGTGCAGCAGGAGAAGTGGTCGCCACGTTGGCATATGACAGGTTGACCCATTCAGGCAAGTTATCCCCGATGGCCCTTAGGGCACACTGGCACTTCAATTCTCAGGAGTTCCTGACCTCATTGAGTAGTGTCTCTAGCACCGTCTGGACCTGTAGACACATAGGTCCGAAGTGAATGGGTAGGTTCGAGTCGTTGAATATCTCATCCATGATTGAAGCAGTCATTCCCAGACGCAGGTCCATTTCCTTGTCCTTGTTGAGGAGCCACTGGTCCACTGCCTCCTTGGATGAGATTCTGATATTGCGTGGAACTTGTGCGTCATCGAACTGTCCGATGACCTGTGCAATCTGCTGAATCCTTGTCTCGATATCGGTCACCGGCATCCCTCCGGCC
>CAXEUQ010000160.1:0-3057 GCA_963999425.1 uncultured Candidatus Poseidoniales archaeon
AGCCAGATCCTGGGTACTCCTCACCGTCCCAGTCGCTCGTACCGTACTTGTCCTCCTGGCCCCTCGGATACCCGTCATTGTCCCAATCCTCTGAGTCGCCATCGTTGTCGATTGGGTCGAATTCGTCTCTGATGCCGTCGATGTAGAACGCCAGTAGCAGTGCCATTACCAGAGCTCCTACTGACAGTACTACCCATGTGGAGACCCGGTGTCTGAGCTGCCTGATAGTCAGTTCCGTGATAGCCCCAGCCTTGCGGTCCATTCGTGTCCACACGGACTGAGCCAGTGACCTGCCCTTCTCATCCATCACGAAGTGCCTCCTATCAGATAGCGCAGCAGCGCCTCGAGATTGTCATCTGGGTTGTCTATGGCCTCTACTGCGACTCCCGATTCGGTGATTACTCGAGGGAGGATAGAATGGGCTGCAGAAAGGTCATTGGTCTGAATCTCCAATTGACCCTCGTTAGGGAATCGGACGCCGTAAACCGGATTCTCTACGATGAATTTGCGAGCGAGTTTTCTTGGGTCCTCGCATGTCAGAAGGATGCGGTGAGGGTGCTTGTCGAGCAGGCCCCTGATGGCGTGCAGGTTTCCTAGCGCGAGGAGTCTTCCTTCGTTGAGGATGACAATCTGCTCGGTGATTCTCTCTATCTCATCAAGGATGTGGCTGGATACGAGGACTGTCTTGCCTTGGGAGCCCAACTCCCTGATGACGCTCATTATGCTGGTTCGAGCAATCGGGTCGCAGCCGTGCAGAGGTTCGTCGAGAATAATCAGGTCCGGGTCGTGGACCAGTGCGTGCGCTATCTTGACCCTCTGCCTCATCCCCTTGCTGTATTTGCCTAACTCCTTGTTCTGAACATCTGCGAGACCAACGAAGTCGAGGACGTGCTCGGCCCTCGCAATGGCTTCCTCGCGGGTCATGCCGTGTAGCCTTGCGAGGGTGGAAACGAAATCGAGGGCCGTCATCCAGTCGTACATCCTCTCGGACTCACTGACGTAGCCGATTCTACGATACGGAGAAGGGTTGACCCAAGGGTCCTCGCCGAACAGCCTGACGCTTCCCTGACTTGGCTTGAGTCTACCCATTAGGAGTTTGAACAGAGTTGACTTGCCAGCTCCATTGGGCCCCAGAACCCCTGTGACTCCACCGTCTATGGCCAAGGAGACGTCATTCAGACCGATTACCTGATCATACCACTTGGAAACCTGATCGACCACTACGGCGGGTGTCTTTTGGCTCATTCCCTAGTCACCTCCAGCGAGCCTACTCTGAAAGTGAGCAGAGCTACCGATGCCGCATTGTACAGCAGCATGGATACAATCGAGAACGCTAACGGATGGTCGTAGTTAGACTCTATTCCGAGGAGCCATTGTCCCACATGGGCTAGAGAGTCATACGGACTGAGCACATACAGAATCGAAGTATCGAACTGCGATTCAATCAGCAGGGCTAGCAGTTTCGTCCCATAGATTACTCCGAGGAAGGCGATTGCTGCGAAGAACCTGCTCTGACTGATACTTGAGAGTGCTAGACCGATTGAAGTGTAAGTGATTACGACTAAGATTCCTGCAATCAGACCGCCAAGGAACATGGGTAGGGTATCGACAAGGTACGCCCATCCTTCAGCATTGAAGACGATTGCCGAAGTATAGTAGACGAAGTAGGAGAGAACGATGACGAAGCCGAGAACCACCGCCACACTGAGGTACTTCATGGCGGTGTAATCAGTCCGAGTGACGGGTCTGGAGAAGTAAATCGCACTGGTTCCGTACTTCCTGTCATCAGAGATCATACCGCCGACGACCAAAGCGGTCAGCATCGGCCAGCAGCACAGATTCCTCGGGAAGTAACCGAGGACCTGTCCCCACAGATTGTAGCGATTAATGCCCCAAAGCCTCGAGAATGTATCGTTCATGAATCCGTCACCCGACAAAGAAGCGAGGAAGAGCATGAGTACGGGAAGCAGCGAATATAGTAGGATAACAAAGATGGCGAGCCTTACCATCGGATGATAGTGCCTGTGGCCTGTCCCCCTGAACAGACCGTAGACATGGTGTCTGAATATCGCGTAGTTCCTTACCCAACGAGGTCCGAGCTCCCCGTCCCAAGGACGGTATGTCTGCTCAAACAGGGTACCTACTTGAGCTTCCGACTTGGCGACTATGGCTTTGGCGTCCTCATCGCCGTCACCGGCCCCATAGGCGACCTCCATACGAGTCTTGATGCCCTCGATATCTATGTCATCCTCAGTCAGAATCATCACCTCCTGTGTGGCCTTCAGTCATCAGATCCGAGGTCCCCTTGACCTCGGCTCCCAGTCGGTCCATGATGAGCAGGAAGATGTCTTCCAAGTCGGGGTCATACTCCTGCATCTGACGGACTTGGATTTCTGCAGACGCCGCGGCTTCGAGTATCTTCGATGTCGTGGAGTCATCCACCCTGACTACTCTCAGTACTCGCCCCATCCGACGGACGGTGAATCCCATTGACTCTAGTTCGGCCTTCATCCTGCTGGCTCCGCCCCAAACCGATATCTCGATTTCCCTCTCGACCTGGTTTGCTAAATCGTCAATCCTACGCTGTACGACGATTTTTCCTTGGTGAATCATCACAATCCTGTCACATACATCTTGGACATCATCCATTACATGACTGCTCATCAGAACTGTTCTATTGCCTTCAGAAACTGTCTTCTTGAGAGTCTGGAGCATGAATTCCCTAGCTCTCTGATCAAGGCCATTGGTAGGCTCGTCACAAATCAGAAGATCTGGGTCATGCACTAGTGCACAGGCGAGTTTTGCGGCCTGCTTCATACCGGTACTGTATGTCTCGATCTTTCTGTACCTCTGATCTTTGAGTCCGACATATTGCAGAACCTCATGAGCCCTCCTAGTGGCATGAGCAGGATTCATCCCGAGAAGCTCGCCCGAGTATCTGACTTGGTCCACTCCTGTCAGACCAGGGTCTAATGCATCATACTCGGGCATGTATCCAATCTTTGAGCGGATCTTGTCGCCCTCCGTTCTGATGTCATAACCCAGGACTGTGCCTTC
>CAXEUQ010000161.1:0-3048 GCA_963999425.1 uncultured Candidatus Poseidoniales archaeon
TTGTTTAGGTCATCAAATATTAAGTATAGCTTTAGGAGCAAAAACAAAAAAAATGTTTCAAGGTCACAGAGGTTCAAATCATCCAGTTAAAAATTTAATAAATAATGAAGTTGAAATTACATCACAAAATCATGGTTTTGAAGTTGATAGAGCAAGCTTGCCAAATGAAGTTGAAGAAACACATGTATCTTTATTTGATGGATCAAATGAAGGTATCAGACATAAAACTCTGCCAGTATTTAGTGTGCAATATCATCCAGAGGCAAGTCCTGGACCTCATGATAGTAATTATCTTTTTAGAGAATTTTACAAATTAATTAATTTGCATGCCTAAAAGACAAGACATAAAAAAAATATTAATAATTGGAGCTGGACCGATTGTCATAGGACAAGCTTGTGAGTTTGACTATTCTGGTGCTCAAGCATGCAAATCTCTTAAAGAAGAAGGTTATAAAGTAGTTCTAGTAAACTCCAATCCAGCAACCATCCAGAACGACCCCGAGATGGCCGACCGTATCTACATCGAGCCGCTGCTACCCGAGGTCGTCAAGCGTATCATGGAAGTCGAGAAGCCCGATGCGCTGCTGGCAGGCATGGGCGGCCAGACCGCGCTCAACATCGCCGCCGCCCTAGCCCACGATGGCTCTCTGGATGAGTTAGGAGTCGAGTTGATTGGCTGCAATCTAGCGGCAATCGACGAGGCAGAGGACCGAGACCTGTTCAAGAAGGTCTGCGAGGAAATCGACCTTCCCGTGTGTAAGGCGATTGCCTGCGACTCGATAGAACAGGTCCTCGACTCGGTAGACAAACTGGGAGGATTCCCACTACTCATCAGGCCCGCATTCACCCTAGGTGGACTTGGAGGAGGAACGGCTCACAACACGGGCGAATTGGTCGAGATAGCGAGTCAGGGAATCCTGCACTCTGCTATCGGACAGGTTCTGATCGAAGAGAGTATACTGGGCTGGCAGGAGCACGAATACGAGGTCATGCGCGACAGTGCTGACAACTCAATCATCGTGTGCACGATGGAAAACCTCGACCCGATGGGAGTCCATACGGGAGAATCAGTCGTTGTCGCACCCCAGCAGACGCTGTCCGACCGCGATCACCAGATGCTCAGGGATGCCGCCCTCAAACTAATCAGGAGACTCAACATAAAGGGCGGGTGTAATGTCCAATTCGCAGTAGAACAGTCAACCGGAGAGTACCGAGTCATCGAGGTCAATCCCCGTGTCTCGCGCTCATCTGCCCTAGCTTCCAAGGCGACAGGCTATCCGATTGCAAGAATGGCCGCGTTAATCGCAGTCGGTTACACTCTCGATGAACTACCCAACCCAATCACAGGAGAGGGCACCACTGCAGCCTTTGAGCCAACACTGGACTACTGCGTGGTCAAGATTCCGCGCTGGCCCTTCGACAAGTTCCGCACTGCAGACCGAACCATCGGAACATCGATGAAATCGACAGGCGAAGTGATGGCCATCGGTCGTGGCTTCGAGGAGGCCTTCCTCAAGGCGTGGGCCAGTCTGGAGTACGGCCAACCTCATCCCAGACCGCTTACCATGGCGGATGCTCATGGAGGTGAGTCGATGGATGAGCGAGCCTTCGAGCCCCTACCCGAGGCTCTGCTAGAAGACTGGCTCAGAATTCCCTCAGACAGGCGCATGGCTGCACTGTTCGAGGCCTTCCGAAGAGGCTACCCGATTGAGGATGTCAGGGACATGTCTGGCGGTGTGACTAGGTGGTTCCTTCACCGATTCGAGAACATGGCAGCCATCGAGACAGAGATTAGGGCAGCCGGAGAGATTGGCCTTTCACCTTCTGAAATCCCTGATTCTGAGATGAGACTATGGAAGGGTGCCGGCTTCACTGACCTGCACATCGCTGATGCTCTTGCAGGATTCCCCGAGTCCGGCTACAAGATGCTTCCAGAGGGCTCGAACGAGGCCGCAGTTACTCACAGACGCCACGAGTTGGGCATCCACCCGGTTTTCCGCATGGTCGACTCGTGCGCAGCCGAGTTCGCGGCAGTCACTCCCTACTACTACACCACCTATGAGGGTGGCTCGGCGCCGGTGGGAGTGGACTACGTCCCCGGATTGGAGGAGTCGCTTAAGCAGCGGATTGTTGTAATCGGCTCAGGTCCAATTCGTATCGGCCAGGGAATAGAGTTCGACTACGGCTGTGTTCACGCTGTCGGAGCGATCCGCGATTTGGGTCACGAAGCCATCATCATAAACAACAACCCAGAGACAGTTTCCACCGACTTCGATACCAGTGACAGGCTCTACTTCGACCCGCTCACACTAGAGTCCGTCTCTGAGGTTCTACTCAGAGAGAGGGCGCATGGAATCCTGCTGCAGTTCGGCGGACAGACCGCCATCAACCTCGCACTGCCTCTCGCTGGCAACATGCCGCACCTATCCACGATGGGACTACACCTAGTGATGGAGGGAACTTCTCCCGATGCGGTCGACGAAGCCAGTGACAGAGAGAGGTTCGAAGCCTTCGCTGCAAGAAATGGACTGAGGATGCCACGCGGCTCCACAGCCACCACTCCCGATGAAGTCAGGAGGGCGGTACACGAAATCGGATACCCGGTCTTGATTCGACCTTCCTATGTGCTAGGCGGTCGCGGTATGGAAATTCTGTCTACTGACAAGCAGCTCGATGCTTACATGGATGAAGCCTACCTCGCCCCCGACCGTCCTCTGTTGATTGACGAGTACCTAGGGAACGCCATCGAACTAGACGTCGATGCGGTTTGCGACGGCGACGAGGTGCTGGTCGGCGCGATAATGGAGCACCTCGAGGAAGCGGGCATACACTCTGGGGACTCGACTTGTTTCATCCCGCCCCAGAACATCGCCGAGCATGTTCTCGCTGAGGTCGAGGACTGGACCAAGCGCATCGGCGTCGAATTGGGAATCAGGGGCTGCTTCAACATCCAGTACGCAATCCGCGACGAAGTTCTGTATGTGCTCGAGGTGAACCCCCGAGGCTCGCGCACCTTCCCGTTCGTTGCCAAGGCCACCGGAGTCCCCC
>CAXEUQ010000162.1:0-3021 GCA_963999425.1 uncultured Candidatus Poseidoniales archaeon
GGCCAAGTTGGCAGCCAGTGGTCGGCCATTGAAGCAGTATTGGAGAGTCGAGGATCAATTACAATCAGCTTGGCTCCGTCAATCATCCCCTCTAGGATTCTTTGAGCGTGCGGATTGAAGTAGTGCCCAGTTTCCAAGTGCGAGGAGGTCAGGAGGATGACCTTGGCATTGGAGTGGTCAGGCGAGGGGCGGTCGTGCTTGTGCCACAGACTGTACCCCGTTCTTGCTCCCGATGAACAGATGTTGGTGTGGCTGTTATGGCCGTCTACTCCCCAAGCCTTCAGCACCCTCTCGACATAACCTTCGTTACCCGGCCTGCCGACATGATACACCACCCTGTCCTTTGCCCCTGTCTTGAGTGAGGTTCTGATTTTGCTCGAGATCTCCTCTAGAGCCTGATCCCAGTAGATTCTCTGCCACTTGCCCTCGCCGCGCTTGCCGACTCGTTTGAGGGGGTATAGGATTCGCTCAGTGTCGTTAATCTGGTTAATCGTGGCAGGACCTTTGGCGCAGTTCCTGCCACGGCTTCCCGGGTGATGCGGGTTACCTTCGAACTTCGTCACCTCACCGCTTTCCTTGTCGACATAGGCCAGCATCCCACAGGCCGACTCGCAGTTGAAACAGGTTGTGGGAACCAGTGAGTATCTCTTCTCTACCATCTTCGGCCACTCTTGTGCATCCAATTCGACATGGTCGTGCCAGTTCTCCGGGCTCGGATACTTCCGCAACTCCTCGGAGCTGCCAGAGGAATACTCACGGTCAAGGTCAGGAATTATTCTCATCTTCTGAGCAATCTTCTCAATGAATGTCCTCGCCATCATTCCACCTCAGTGCAGAGTCTCCAGTTGCGGGTCAATCACGGTCCTGTGGCCATGCCAAGCGACTAGGATTAGACAAGGGATGGCCAGAGCGGATAGCAGAAGGTTGGTCGGAGAGAGCAGGGCTACGCAGGCTGCGCCGGCAATCAGCACTTCTACCGTCATCTTGGCTGTCAGGGTGCGGTCACTCGACCATGATCTGCCCTTAGCCTGCTGTAACAGCCAGGCGGTGTAAATGCCAGTCAGCAGGGCGAGTGGGATTCCAGCATAGGCGAGGTACTCGAGATAGTCGCGATCTAAGTCCAGCAGGAGAACTAGGAAACTGCAACCAAGAACACCGCCAAATCCGCCTAGCAAGTAGGCTCCTTTGACGAGCCAAGAGTCCCAATTCGGCCGCAGCATCACATACAGAAATCTCATTGGCCGATCTAGGTCAATTACCAACAGAATACCAGTGATGCCGAGGAAGGAGATGCTCAGCGCAAGCAGCCTCCACCACAGCCCGTCGGTCATCTCAAGGTAGCCTGCGAGCATCATTAGCATGGCGACGAGATAGGCACCGCATGCAACCGCTTTGGTGAAGACGTATGCAGAGACCTCCCAGCCCCACAGCACGCCCTTCGAAGGTTGATCGTAGGTGCGCTTGACATTCTCCTCATCATCGAGCTTCTCCATCACATCACGGATTATGGCACGGTCCCTCGGAGCCGCTGCCCGTGCTTTCTTCTCCAGCGCCAACTGGATAATCATCGACTGAGTGTCGGCGGCACCTGCCCGCCGCTCCGCGTACTTGGCGAAGTGCCCTACTCCGGCTGCTTGGTCAGTCCACAGGTATTCTCCGGAACGCTCGGTGGCATGAGGGTCAAGACTCTCTTCGCTGGTTTCGACGTAGAATACATTCGGCTTGGCACCCGACTCCGGCTTACGTACAGTTGTCTCATGCTCGGAAAGATAGCCGGAGATTGAGGAGTTGGGGTCATCGAGATCGCCCGAGATGATTGCCTCGACTGGACACACAATGACGCAGGACGGCTCGTATGAGTGCTCAATCCTATGAGCGCAGTAGTTGCACTTCGCCGCCGTCCCCTTGTTGGGGTCGATGTACAGAGCGTCATAGGGACAGGCCTGCATACAAGACTTGCATCCGATGCAGCGGTCGTCATCGAAGTCTACGATTCCATCCGAGCGGGTAAACAGCGCTGTTGTGGGACAGATGGTCGTGCACGGAGAGTCCTCGCAGTGATTGCAGCGGTGGACGCTGAACTCGCGAGTGACGTCAGGGTAAGTCCCCTTCTCGATGTACTTCACATGAGTGCGATTGACCCCTATTGGCACATCGTGCTCCGATTTGCAGGCGACTGTGCAGGCATGGCATCCGATGCACTTGCGGTTGTCTATCACGAAGCCGTAATTGACCATGGTCCGCCCTCTCTGAGGGCGGACAGGTCATCTTGGCACATGAGTCTTCGCCAGCCTCAGAACAGCAGACTAGCGATACCTGCAGCAGCAACCCAGGTCCCCACAACAGAGCCTAAGTTGCCCACCGCGGTCACCATCAGCACTTTTCCGACTCGGTTTTTCCAGAACAAGGATAGATCATCCAAGTGTAGGAATGCCTGAGCATCACCGCCTGTCGGAGGAGTGATTTTCAGTTGCGTATAGCCAGCGAACCAGCCCGCTGCGAGGAAAGGGTTGAGGGATGTAATCGGTGAAGCCGCCGCTCCGACTAGAATTGAGAGTGGATGGCCCCGGGCGAGCATTACTCCCAGTCCAGTCAGGCCCGCATTGATGGCCAGCCATGCCACCGCAGCCTGCTTAATCGACTCAATCTCACCTTTGTAACCCATCCAAGCCACCGCGCCAATGAGAAACAGGGGTATGGCGATCATCAGTGCCTTGGGCCATATCGATTTTCGCGGCTCCTCACTGAGTTCAGCGATTCGCGAAGCCGTTTCCATGGCCGGCTCGGCAAGCCCTTCTTGGACACCTTTGAGGTGACCTGCTCCTACGATTGCAAGGATACCTACACCAGACGCAATTGCTATTGCGTTGACAATTTTTTGCATAATTCAACAACTAATTCATTGGCAGTTGTATATATGCGAATATTATCATCCATATTTTTCATAAGGATTGGCAACACTATTCGTCTAAGTTCTTGTTCCATAAGTGATTGATAAAATGTTCAGCGTCAACAACTGCC
>CAXEUQ010000163.1:0-3004 GCA_963999425.1 uncultured Candidatus Poseidoniales archaeon
TCTCAATCAGGGAGAGTGGGCAGACAACGATATGGACGGCATCGGTGACAACTCCGACACCGATGACGACAACGACGCACTATCGGACTTGGACGAAGATGTAGCCGGCACAGATCCGTATGATTCTGACACGGATGATGACGGATTCCAAGACGGAGTTGACGCCTTCCCGAAGGACCCCACCGAGTGGGCCGACTCGGACGGGGATGGCTATGGCGACAACGGGGATGCGTTCCCAAATAATCCTGCTAAGCACTTGGAGGAGGACTTCATCGCCAAGTATGGCTTGGTCTTAGGATTGGCCGCGGTGATGCTCGTCATAGGCCTTGGTGGCTGGATGGCTATGCGTCGTAAAGGGGAAACTGAGTCCACGCCAGCCTCAGAACAGACACATGATGTGGAACTCCCTACTCAGCCGGTATCAGAGAAGACTCCCGAAATCGCCCCCGCACCTCAACTTGAACCAGAGATGGACACGAGTCAGTTTCTCGAGGAACTAGAGTCAGACCTGCAGAGGCCCAACCCGCCTCCTGACGCCAAGTTGAATGAGCAGGGCCAGTTGGTCTGGATAGATGACTCCGGCACTGTGTATGCGCAGAATCCTGACGGTAGTATCCTGACTTTCGACGTCTCCACTGGTGCTTGGACTCCTCACGAGTAGAGTTTCACAGAATGAATGCGTTGGCACCCCAGGCTAAACCGCCACCAAATGCGACAGTGACAATTAGGTCACCTTCGGAAATCAGGCCTTCATCCATCGCTTCGCGCATGGCGATTGGCACGCTTGCACCGGCAGTATTTCCGTACTTGTGCAAATTTGTGAATGTCTTTTCCATCGGCAGACCGAGTTTTTCCATTCCAGTCTTGATGATGTTGATATTAGCCTGATGAGGGATAATCATCGAGACATCATCTAGTGAATGACCAGTCCTTTCGAGAACCGCTGTGACCGCTTGCGGAAAGGCTTCGGTGGCGAAGTCCCAAACTGCTGGTCCATCCATGTGGAAGTACTGGTCACCATCTTCGAATTCAGGGGATGGAATTGGTTTCCTAACTCCACCCGCCGGAATCTCGATGACACCGGCTCCTGCTCCATCAGACATCATCCAACTGCCTAGTAGACCCCTGCCCTCGTCCACTTGCTGAAGGACGGCTGCCCCGGCACCGTCGCCGAAGAGAACGCAAGTAGTGCGATCCTCCCAGTTGAGAATACGGCTGTAGACTTCGGCACCCACGACCAGCACGTTGTCGTATCCAGGGGTGCCGACGAAGCGCGCCCCGATATCCAGAGCTTGCACCCAGCCAGCACACACCGCATTCACATCGAAGGCGGCAGCATTACTGCAACCCAGTTTGTGCTGGGTTATTCCGGCTGTAGAAGAGAGAGGAACATCTGGCGAGGATGTGGCTAAGATTAGCAAGTCAACATCCTCGGGACCTATTCCTGCTTCGTCCATGGCCTGCTTGCAAGCGTTGACTGCAAGGTCACTGGTGCAGACGTCATCGGCGGCAATTCTACGCTCTTTCATACCCGTCTTGGTGGTAATCCACTCGTCACTGGTCTCGACTAATTCGGCCCAATCGTGATTGGTCATCACTTTGGGAGGCACATACGCCCCTAGACCGACGATGCCTGCAGGTGGCATTGCCTTCGCTCGACCTAGAGCGGACTTTGACTGTTGCTGAGTCAATCGTGTTTGACACACACGTTCATCGCCTCGGAGAAGAAGTCCAGACTCCACCTTCCACCTTCTCGGCCGACTCCACTGTCCTTGACTCCGCCGAACGGCACTCGCAGGTCTCTGTGCAACCAGGTGTTGACCCAGACCATTCCGGTTTCCAACGCCTCTGATACTCTCTTACCACGCTCAAGGTCGCTGGTCCAGACGCTGCCAGCCAGTCCGTAGCGGGTGTTGTTGGCGATGGCCACGGCCTCTTCTTCACTACTGAACCGGTGAAGAGTCACCACGGGGCCGAAGATCTCCTCAATGGAGCACCGTGAATCCGGACTGAGCCCCTCGATTACTGTGGGCGCCATCCAGTTGCCGTGCTCGAATCCTGCAGGCATGCAAGGTGACCCGCCAGTCAGCAGAACTCCTCCTTCCTCTTTGGCTAGGTCCACGTATCCACTGACCTTCTCCAGATGCTCGCTCGAAATCAGGGCTCCGAGATCAGTCGATTCATCTGAAGGATCGCCCACTCGCATGGCTTCGACTGCATCGGCAAAACGATCACGGAACTCATCGTAAATAGAGTCCTCAACTAGGACTCGCGAGCCGCAAAGACAGACCTGACCCTGATTGAGGAAGCCAGCTCTGACCACGCCCGATACGGTTGTCTCCATGTCGCAGTCTGCGAACACGATGCTAGCGTTCTTCCCGCCCAGTTCCAGACTGAGTTTCTTGAACGATGGCGCTGCTGATGCAGCCACCTTCTGTCCTGTTTCGGTTCCACCGGTGAATGAGACTAGATCAACATCGTCGTGGGCGACCAGAGGGGCACCAGCGCCCGCCCCGTCTCCGTGGACCAGATTGACCACTCCTGCGGGTAGCCCCACATCGTGAATCACCTGCATCAGTAGGTCGGCAGTCATTGGGGTGAGTTCACTGGGCTTGCAGACCACGCTGTTGCCCATTCCAATCGCGGGTGCGACCTTCCAAGAAAGCAAGTAGAGTGGTAAGTTCCAGGGAGTGATTAGCGCACCAACTCCCACTGGTTTGTGAACGACGTAGTTGGTGGCATCGCTCATCTCGAAGACCCCCTGCTCATCCTCGCGCAGGAGGCCGGCAAAGAAGCGGAAGTTCGCTACAGAGCGGTGCGCATCGACCGCTCTGGCAAGCGAGATTGGCTTTCCAGTATCCCGACTCTCCAAGGATGCGATATCCTCGTAGCGAGCCTCTAGCGCATCCGCGATTCGCTCTAGCCAGTCTGCTCTCTGTGAGATGCTCAGAGCCCCCCATGCCGGCTGCGACGCGCGCGCTGCGGTGACCGCAGCATCCACATC
>CAXEUQ010000164.1:0-2979 GCA_963999425.1 uncultured Candidatus Poseidoniales archaeon
CTGTTCCATAGCCCTGAACCGTTGTGGAATTCTACGAGCCAATCGTCGCCGTCAGTGCCGAGAATCTCTCCAATGATGCTGAATGAGTCGAACGGTTCGTGACCAAGGTAATCAACTGATAGTTGGAACTCGATTGGATTGTACCCTCCTTCGGAGTTCGCCACTGCTCTAGCATTGCTAAGAGAATATTGTCCCTCGAAATCGGGATCTCCGCCCGATATGTTGGTGGTAGTTACTGCAACGTCGTGGTTCGTAATTCTTACGTGTGTGAGAGTGACAGGAGGAGCCTCCTGACCGGGACTAATCGTGACTCCTTGTCCACCAGTATAGGACATGGTCAGGTTTCGTTGTAGGACTTCGAAATCGCTTGAAGCATCGATTGTACCGGGAATCATCAGCATCTCGATGAAGCCGTCTTGGTTGACCTGCTGCACCCATTCCATGCCAGCACCGGTGTTGATAATCAGATTCGGTTCATCGACCATATCGGCGTCGACCAAATCTGTATCTGCGAGAGTCCTTGAGATTCCCTCATAGTCCAGCCATTCGGTTTCCATCCTGAACCAGCCGCCCTCAGTCATCTCCAGATTGAGAGTACCTCCGACCACTACCTCAGCTTCTACCAGTCCCATAGCTATCAGATTGCCGTCCTCGTAAGTGACCCTAAGTATCCAGTTCCCTGGTTCAACCTGGGCTGACCAGTTGCCAGTCCAAGAGCCATCAGAGATCTCCTTGTCTGGAATAATCTTCCCTCGGACCAGTCCCTCGACGGGAATCAATTCGAGATTGACTCCTTCGGAAATAGATGATAACTGCTCTGAATCGATGTATGAGACCGAGCCCTGGACAGGCACTGGTAAAGCCGACATTTCTGTGTCGACTGAATTGGGGCCTCCGGAAACACTGACAGAATAATTCTGAGTAGAGAAACCGTCGGATGAAATCTCGACAGCCCAGTATGTGCCTGCGGGTACGTAAGTCGACCAATATCCGCTGCTATCCGAGAGAATCGATATGTTGTATTCTTGACCAATCAATTCAATTGATGAGTTGACAATGCCCTCTCCAACATCGGAAGAGTTGTCGTCATCGAAGTCCCAGAATACAGTACCGCTCAATTCCACATATTTACTGGCTGTAAGATTCATTCGCGGGTTATCTCCTGATGAGGCTGTGAACGTGTAGTTCTCGGATTCGATAATCCATCTCTGGCCGCTCTCAGTAGTATTGAGTGAAACCTGCCAATTACCTGGAGCAATGGTTTCAGTGGCCGAACCAGATGCATCTGTGGGATTGATTTGTATTGACCCCAAGCCTTCTAGCGATTCAAGGGATACTGAGACTCCATCAAGCGATTCGCCGGAGTAGTCCTCAGACAGGTACAGTTCAAATTCGGCGACTTGAGAGGTAGACAGTGAGACGTCATTCGCTGCAGTGTCTGAAGAGGAGATGATGAGTTCTCTAAGAATCTCCCAGACGCCTTGTGCGGTTTCAAACGGAGGGATTGAAATTATCCATTCTCCCTCCGGAATGTGTGCATTCAGAACCCCATGATCATCGGTATCATGGGATATTACCCAACCTGTTTCCTTGTTCATCAACTTAACTTGATGTCCGGATAGGATTCCTCCGCTCTCATTGGTGAAGGTGATATTGACTCTCCACTCTGGATCAAAGCCTAGGAATCTGTCTATGTCTCCTCCGAGTAGACCTACGTCGAATCGTGTATTTCCTGTCATTATCCTAGTGCCGAATAGATCCTCCTCGGGGTCGGATGTAGAGACGTCGATACGGTAAAATCCTGGTTCAAGAGAGATTTCGGCAAGACCATCTTCAGTCCACTCAATTCCATCTGCACCCACCTTGTAGACCACTCTGGAGTTGTTGAATGCATCAACTATGTTGAATGGGTAGTTTACTGCGGTTCCATTAGTTACATTATTGTCGCCGCTGTGATCCATGAATAGAGCCACAGATACGGTGCTGTTGATTGGTTTGGCGAAAACTTCGACTGAGTCATTCTTCCCATCCACATACAGTTCAGTGCTAGTGGAATCAATCCATTCTGCATCGAGGTCGAATGTCCAATTGCCTCCAGGCAAGGCCATTTGGAAATGTCCATCCTCCATTACATCCGCATGCCAGCGTACTTCGGTATCAGAGTTGTCAGCTACCACCACGATTGGCTGCCATCCTCCATAGGTCGATTGCAGAGGATTTTCGGCTCGATTAATGCTAACGACTCCTGTAACAGAGTAGCCCGGAGTGGCCAACAGGGTCAGGTTGTCTTTCAACTCCCCATCTATGCTGGGCCCGTCTGAAGTAACTGTGAACCTAGTGCCGTTTACCAGATTCAACATCGCTCCGGCAAGCTGAACTGTGGCATCGACTACGGAGTCTTCTGGCAATACTACCGAGAATCTCCCACTCCCATCCGTTTCTGTCACCGCACTGAATCCATCCCAGTGGAATTCGACTGGGACGTGGTCGAGCACCTTCTCCTCATCTGGCCCCTCTTGGGCCTCTAGGTTCTCCTCATAGTATGCCGTACCGCTTATTCGAATACTGACTTCAAACTCGTACCCAGCACTGATGTCTTCCTCGCCGACCTCAATCTGCTCCCAGAGTTGCATTTCGTCGGAAAGGGTGTAATTCAGAATCCAAATTCCGTGAGCAAGCTCAGCCAGATAGTGGCCAGATTGATTATCGAATTCTACGATTGCGGGCTCTCCTGTACCGTTCTTTAGTCGCATGGATAGGTTCAGATTCCTCACTTCATTTCCATTCTCGACCAGTGTGAAGGTCAGGTCTGACTTATCTGGAACGGGCGAGGGGAACTCGACCGAAAGGTCCAATGCAGGTTTGAAGACGTAGTCCTCAGATAACTCAGGGAATCCATCTCCATCGATATCATTTACATCTAGAGCAAGTGGCTTTAGGGAAGTAATTATATCTGAGGCAACAAATACTATCTGTTTT
>CAXEUQ010000165.1:0-2953 GCA_963999425.1 uncultured Candidatus Poseidoniales archaeon
CGATTTGATATCGATCGCAGAACCTTCTGCAGCATGTACTCCGATTGCTGCTAATTCCCAAGGAAATTTCTCAACTCTGATTCCAATTAGTAGATCGGACTTCGAATCAGAAACTCTCCAGACGCAGATTTCAACTTTTTCAGTTAGGTGCCTGATTACGGGCTCGCCCCAGTCTTCGACCACTGCCTTCCACGGACTCTCTCCCAGTTGCTTGAGCGAATGCTCGATTTCTACTTGATCAATTTCTTCTGAGATAAGTGCAGCAGATAACCTCTGCCTTAGACTGCGTAATCTCCTCATCTCATGTTCTTGTATATCTGCTGCTAAAGGAGAACCTCTGAATATCGCATCACGATTCCACCAGATTACCATTGCGAGTGGAGCGAGCAGCATTAGGCCCGCTAGCATATAGAAGCCACGAGCTCTGTGGGACAGGTCTACGAACTCGACTTCTTCAGGGATATAGGGTCCGTTGTAGGGCAAAGAGAACCGATACTCTACCGTATCGTCGTCTTCTCCTTGTCCCATGCCCTCGTCCCAGTCGACTCTAAGTGCATGAACCCCGGGAGGTACGACCATAGTCGAACCGTCCGTGGAATTCACTACCTCTCCGGTCTCCTGATTCAGAGTCATGAGAGTGAAAGAGCCCGGTGAATCTGTTATTCTCTGGACTCGGACATAGGAACCATTCTGCTCTGTAACTGAAAATGCATAGAAATCGGTAGCGTCCGAGTCACCAATAGTTCCAGTAACCACCACCGACCCCAGATTCAGAACTTGCCATCTTGAATCCAGACTGCCATGCTCCCAAATTATATCGGGAGCATCTCCAATCAGATTTCCGTCACTAGAACTCAGTGACCTCAGCATCACGGCCCAAGCCGCGTTGGTGCCTTGAGTCGTAAATCCGAACTCTACAGATACAGTCTGAGGAGTTGTCTCGAAAACCTCCTCACAACCACTCGCGACCTGAACTTTGGAAGCATCGGCCTGATGCAGAGTTATGCTCACGCTTACGCCATCCGTGAACATGCAATGGGGCTCTAACTGCATCTTGGAACCCGATTCAATGAGCAACGAATCACCCTGAGAATCCGAAGCTGCGATATGACCGTGGTAGATTAGTGAAGATTCGCCTTGGAATGGCATCGGCATCCCGTGACTCCAGGGGTTGGCCAACTCTCCTCCCCCAGGGGCCTCAATATCGTCATCATAGCGGATAATCTCGAATTCATAAGGCGAGTACCCTGACTCAGCCGAATGCACCACTCGGAGCCACAACTCTGCTTCAGCAGGGTACTCGAAATAATGAGGCATGTCTGCTGATTCGATAGAATCGACCAATGACTTCGATTCTTCCGACCTATGCCAGACTTCTATGGCGGAGGCATTCGGACCTCTGAGTGAATTCAATAGTACCACATCTCCTGAATCACCCACAACCATTACGGCGTCTTTGTCAGTCTGCTCCTCAAGTGCGCCGACGTAAAGCACACCCTCAGATAGCATATCCATTGCAGCGCAGTAATGCAATCTGCAGGGCGAAGAGGTATTGATGCTCGGGTAGACACCTTGACTCCCAGGGGAGGGAACAGTATCCGGGAGATCCTCACGCTCTGTCCAATCATCCATATGGCTGAGAATAACATCGATTAGCAGGTCTCCGGCCGCCACACCTTCATTGGCAATTATCTCCCAAGAGAAATTCCCCTCGACCCAGCCTGACCACTCAACTAGATGAGGGTCTAGATGTCTGTACTCAGTCCCGTTATACCAAAGCACCAATTCCATTCCTGAACAACTCACATGTAGACAGGTAGTAGAAAACCAAACAGGACCATGAGTCTGGAATTCATCCGACAGCACTGTATCTCTTTCATCTTCCTCGGCCAATACCTCGGGAACGACCAAAGAGGCCATTAGCAGGACCGTAAATGCCCCTGCCCACACCTTCGCCATGCTACCGCGAGGCGCGTCTGCCTTAGAATCCTTCAAGCGAACCGCGTCAGTGCGAAGCGTATGACCGAGCGTCCATTGGCTAGAGCAGTGGTCGCCAGACAGCGCTTTGCTCGGCTGATGCAGTTGGGAGACAGAAAAGATCCTGCGGGCTGGACTCCCGCACTTGTGCTGGGCCCAACAGACCCTGAAGTAGCTACTTCGATTGCACCATTCTCTTCGACAAGGAACTCAGAAGGATTGCCTGCATCAATTTCGTTGCATACTAGGGAGAATCTGTGCTTACCGTTCGACTCCACTGACTCGTGGGTCGCTACGGAAGGACTGGTGTTGCCCCCAAGCCTCGCGGAATCTGATTCAGGAGAGTTCAGCACAGGGAATCAACTACTTGCCGTATCATGGCAGTCTTTGCACCATGATGAGTTGTTGAAAGACCCTGAACTACAGCCATCAGTTATCTGTCTAGTTGACGCATTACAGCTCTCGCACAGTCCCGGGTCGCTAGTTAGTGCATTGCACAATCTCAGGACCCGATTCCCGAATTCCCTGCTATGGGCTCCGGGTATCGCAGGCCCGGACAATTGTGCTCTGCTAGCGTGGATGGGCGTGGATCTTTTCGATCTCGCGCGTTCCCGCAGAGCGGCTTCACAAGAGATTATTCTGTCCGAGGACGGCCCAAGAATTCACCAGGCAATTAGAACCGGGAGCGATTGGTGTCTCGCGACCCTCTCAGCGCGGCCCCCGTTCGGAGATGATTCCTATCACAGTGCAACCAGTAGAAATTATGGGCCCACCAGGGCTTTCTATTGCGATCGAGACTGCATCAGGATGGTCAGTTTCAGGTGCGGTTCCTCTCAGAATGGGTCTTGTAGTTGGTCATCCCTATCGATTGCGGCTCACCAATATTCAAGGACACGATGGAGAAGAACTGTACCCTTCGATTTGTCTCCTTTCGAAGCTTGTTACGCCTGCAGGAATGGTTTGGTGATTTCCTCTG
>CAXEUQ010000166.1:0-2931 GCA_963999425.1 uncultured Candidatus Poseidoniales archaeon
GCCCACAAGAAAGTCTTCTCGGCCAGTCCCATGCTACTGGCACTCGTCTCGACTGCTCGAAGAATATCTTTTCTTGGCATTTCTTCCCTTTCCTTTCTGAGGGTGAGGGCCACGATTACCACAACTAGAGTGATGAAAACCCAGAGAAACCAGAATTGAATTATTTTAATCACCTCAGTCGCAGTATGTGTACCAATCCTTAAAATCGGGTAAAGCCTCTATCAAATCTCCATTGAGGACGAAGGGTATCAGTGGCATTCCCATTGGGGCCGGGCCTCCGGCCCTCTTAATACCAATGAAATCGAACTCTGCACCACTGGACCTATTCCGAGCCCTGTTTTTCTCAATGACGGTTGGATCGAACCTCGATGAGTGACATATGCAGAATAGTTTACTGCCTCCGGAGTCCGTACCATTAGGGACCCACTGATCTTCAGTGAACTCATTGGTTACCAGCTGCCATCCGGGTATGCAGCAGAGATGTGTGCACCTAGAGAATATCAGTATCAGGTTGTCGTGAATAGAGAGAGTCTGATATTGTGGGTCTTCATCGATTTCGTATCCCGAACCGACATAGGAACCATCTGCCGTGTAGCCGTCCATGTACTGGAACCTAGGCTTATCCTGAGCTAGGTCACTGGCTTTATTTTCTTCGTGAGGAACATAAACAGCATTGACCGGCATTCCCGACCAGACGCCTTGAGCTGCGGACATGCCGGTAGTGGAGGCTGATGCTGCATCGACGAAGGATTGGTATGTCATAGGCTCCAAATGCCTGTCTCCATACCAGACAGAATCCTCCGCTCCTGTCGGTACCCAATATCTGACAGCGGTGTCTCCTCCAGAAGAGTCTGATTGCCCCATTAGGAGCGCCGCAAAACCAACGCTGGCCAACCCTGCCACGGTGATCACTCCTGCAGCAGTATTGAAGGAGTGCCTCATAAATTGCCTCCTGTCAATCATGTGAACATCGGAATCTCCAGCCTCCCCCTCCCCTGGGCTATCCCTAAGTGTGAATTTCCTAGCCATTGCCTACACCTCGTATTTTTTCCAGGACTCAGGGTCCTTAGCAGTGATGTATTTGTTTCTCCTGCTCTTCACTACCACAATATCGGGCATGACGTATTTCATGTATATGATGCCTAGAATAATGATGGTTAGGAGAAGCATCCCAAGGAAGAAGGCAAGCATCTGCTGGTCCCATTTGTTGTACAATCCGTAAGACAAGGATCCAGCCCAGTATAGCGACCAAACTATTCCCCAGAGCCCGACCAGTATAATCAGCCATGAGTCTCCGGAAGGAGATACACTCGCTCTTACTATGGAACCTGCAGGGGCCTCGTTGAACACTCCATGCTCTATTGCCGACTCGTACGCTTCTTCGGACAGTGATATGCCGTCCAGGGCATCTCTCGCATCTTCCACACTCACCTCTCCTGAGGCTACCTGCCTGAGCATCTTCATGACCATATCATCTTTCATTACTGGTCACCTCTTCTCTGATGCTTAATTCTCAATCTGAGTAAGTTACTCCTGCCTTCGTAGTGTCTGGAGAATCCATATCTCAACATTAGGCCACAGAAAATAATCACGATTACGACGGCCGCAAATCCTAGCAAGCCCAACCAGTGGGCCCTCATTCCAGCACCCATGTGGTGCAAATCTACCCCCTCTTCGACAGGGGCTGGGGGTTCGATATCCCCATTTCCGACGAATACGGTACGAACACCATTGAATTCACCCTCATCCATGGAGGCACTGAGTCGATTCCACCTGTCGAGCTGAGAGGGAATGCCGTCACCATTCACAGAGTTTCCGGCCAGCCATATGGTTACAACTCCGGTTCCTTCGGAGGGAGCTGTCCATGTGATGTGCCACATTCTGTCTTGAACCTTCGAGCCAGAATTGCTGTGTGTCAGGGAGGTCACATCGTCTTCCCAATTGTACACCAGGGATTCAAATCCGGCCGATCCAGCAAGTGACCCGCTACTGACTCGCATGGAGAACCCACCGGTGTGTGATGACGTGTCTGCAGGCGGCCCGCCGATAATCTGAATCGCCATTTCATAGGACACACCGGGCTCATAGTGATATGGAACATCAGTCAAGATCAGAGTAACTGAATTATCCGGCTCGCTTGCATGACAGGTGCATCCTGCCAGTGCGACATCGCCCTCATTGTTCGCATCTCCTCCTATTCCGGTTGGATTGGCCTGAGAGCCTCCAGCGGTAAGTACAGCGACTATGCTGATAGCCAGTACCTTCCTCACTGTAAGCATAGTCAGCGCCATACACAACACCTTTGGTGTGTGGTCCACCTTAAAGGGGGCTATTAACGTTGCATTGTCGGACTGTCAAACGGGGTGCTGAATCATGGTAATTTTCGACCCTCAGGACCACGCCAAACTAATATGCTGACCCTTCAGGGGAAACTCATGCCAGGGCCGGTTTGGAGGAATGTGTACAGCTTGACTGACAATCAAATTTCGAAGCTTGATGAGGCAGAGGACAACATGGAAACTATGAGGCTTGGAGTCGCAGAAAAGATACTACTTGAGATGCTGGACGAAAGCCCACATTGTATCCCAGTTCTGAACGTCATGGCACATTTCCAAGGGAGATATATTTCTGATTTTGAAAAAGCAATAGAATACTATGACAAGGTGCTTGAAATTGAGCCAGACAACGCTTGGGCCAGAGACGAAAGAAGGCGTTACCTAAGATATTCAACTTATGATTAAGCAATTCTATACGCCAACCCCAACCTCGGAGCCCGTGCAAGATGGCGAGGTCCTCGTTGTGGGAGTTGGGGGGATGGGTTGCATGTGGGCAGTCGAGGCACACTCTAGATGCCCAGACTTGGCAGAATTGCTCCTAATTGATGCCGATGATTCGTCATTCGAAGGTGCGAACAAGGCAAACTGTCTTTTC
>CAXEUQ010000167.1:0-2926 GCA_963999425.1 uncultured Candidatus Poseidoniales archaeon
GCGCCAACGAAGTCACCAAGGCTGCAGAGCGTGGCACAGCGAAGATGGTGGTGATGGCGGAGAATGTCAATCCAGGCGAGCTTCTGGCTCACATTCCAATGATTTGCAAGGAGAAGAGTATCCCCTTCATCTATGTGGAGGACCAAGCATATCTGGCCGAGGCTGCAGGAATGAGTCTAGGTACCAGGACAGCTGCAATCGCAGTAATGGATGTCGACAAGGAGGCTGAGGACAAGTTCAAGGATGTCGATGGCCACTGCTCGACACTTTCAGAGTAGCTTGGAGAAGGAGTGATTTGAGATGGCTCAAGAGGCATGGCCCGCAGAAGTGGTCGAGGTTGTCGGCCGCACCGGAATGAGCGGTGAGGCGATTCAGGTCAAGGTCCGTGTCAATGATGCGGCCAATCCACGTGACATCGGTCGAATCATCGCACGCAACGTGCTGGGCCCAATCAGAGTCGGTGACATCCTGATGCTCAAGGACACCGGACGCGAGGCCCGAAGACTCGGTGGCAGGTGATTCGATGCCAGAGCGGCGTATCTGCAGCTTCACTCACGAGGAGATCGAGCCTGGCACCGGCATGATGTACATCAAGCGCGACGGTAGCGTGTTCTGGTTCAAGGACAGTAAGGCGCGCAAGAACATGCTCAAGCTCAAGCGCAACCCGCGCCGGCTCAAGTGGACCCGTCGCTATGAAAAAGGCGGCATCAAGTAAGATCGGTCGTCTGGTTCAGCCAGTCTAGACAGACCGTGTGTGTACATGCAGGTGGTTCAAACCACAACTTGTCTGCCGGGTCGATGATATCCAGTTGCAAAGTTGACCCGGTGCCCTCCTGAACGGTCACCACAGAGCTTGTGCTCGCAGGCATGTAGTCGTCGCCGGTAGAGAAAAGACTCAGCTTGATGGTGTGGTTAGCGTCCACATATGCATCGAGAGAGAAGAACTCCATCTTGGCGTTGATTGTCTCTAGCAAGGGCAGCCACATCTGCTCTTGAGTGCCTCCCTCGTGGTAGCGTAGGTCCATGACTGCGTGGCCCAGATGGATGCACTGTCCGGACTCGTCGCAGTCCTCGAGCAGGGCGTAGATCTGCCCGCCTATGGTGGTGGTGCGCACATCCACATGCAGTCGAGGGAGTCCGGCAATCCAGATCCCCTCCTCTAATGGGGTGGTCTCGTACACTGGTCCTGTAGAGGCGTCAGGTAGAATGGTGGTTGTGCCTCCGATATTGGAAAGCGCCCCTCCCAAGTCGAATGAAAGGGTCTCCATGCCCTTTGGCGGGTAGTGGTCCTCAAGCCTCCACTCTCCGTGATTGGACTGAATCTCAATCCACAGGCCCGGCTTGTCTCCTATCCCCTTGAGGTAGTAATCGAACCATTCGAGCAGATCCTGCATCCAGTCGAATCTTGTCATCTGCGGATATGCTTCGCGCCCGCGACCTTCCGCAGAGCGATCGAAGTGGTAGTCTGGACGGTCCGGATAGTCGTGGTCCCACTGTCCGAACAGACCCTTGGCATCGATTCCCTCATCTTTCAGTTGATTGATTACTGGGATTGCCATGTGAGGGTCGACATTCCAATCGTGCATTCCCTGAATCAGATAGACTGAGCCGTTGTAGTTGTCCAGCACGCGTTGCAGGAAGTAGCGCTCCTCCCAATAGGTGCCAACCGCCTCACCTCCCCACACGTACGCGCCCGTACCTGCGGCTGGTCCCAGAGCATAGTCGGGACATGCATTGCCGATATCCCCGGTATCGCCGTCGATTCCATAACTACCGTATACCACATTATGCATGAATGGTGCTCGGGCCTCATTCGAGCCGTTCTTCCACATCAACTCCATCACTCCAATCAGTCCCGAGATTGGGACGATGGTCGCAAGATACTCGTTGCCGAACATCGCCGCCTGCCAGGGGGTTGAGCCGTCATACGACTTGCCTATCATCGCCACCTTGCCATTGCTCCAATTCTGGCTGCCTAGCCAAGTGACTGCGGCATCTACGCCGAGTTGCTCGGCGTTGCCCATCAGATCCATGCAATGGTTCGAGCGGCCTGTTCCCATCACCGAGACCTGGGCGAAGCCATAGCCATGGGGCAGAATCTGATCGATGATCATCTGGCCCAGCCAAGTCCCAGGCACCTCAATGCTCGGTGTGCCCACACTCTGCTCATCGAAGTATGGTCCGAATTCGGCAATCATCGGAACTTGTGTACCCTCAGGAACGTCAGGCAGCCAGTAGGCTAGGCTGACCAGTCCGTCGGGTGCTGCTCCTCCTTCAGCAAGAGGCAGGGTGAATTCTACGAACTGATGTGTCGAGTTCCACTCGTTGTCTGTAGCAGTTGGACTGTACGGCCCGTGTTCCATCACGAAGGCGTGCGATTGGTTGGTGATGTAAGGCCAGTTCGCGCGCTCCCACACAGGTACTCGCTCGTAGTCTCCAGACTGAGTGGGGGGCTCTTCTACCGAGTCGAAGACTAGGTTCTGCATTACCAGCGCGATGAACATCGCCGCCACAACTACTGCAGCGAGGCCTAGGGCGGCGTGTTTTGGCTGCATAGGGGTGCCGATGTGGACCTTCTCATCTCTCCATTCCTCAGCAATCTCGGCAACTAGGATATGGCCATCCTCGCTGCTCATGATGCTTCGAATCGGCGATGAGCCTTGATACCAACGACATTCGGATTGCTTTGTGTTGAAATAGGGGAGGGGGGTCGCGGGGCCCATGAGCAACGAGCAGACCACCTTCATCATGATCAAGCCCGATGGCGTCCAGCGTGGTCTCGTTGGCGAGATCATCAGGCGCTTTGAGCAGAAGGGCTTCAAGCTCGTCGCTCTCAAGCTCAAGACCGTGAGTGCTTGTTTTGTGTGCTTTGTGCCTGGGGCAAAGCAACACTGCTGTGGGCCACAAAGAGAGGTCGAGGGAGGGA
>CAXEUQ010000168.1:0-2913 GCA_963999425.1 uncultured Candidatus Poseidoniales archaeon
CACCATACTCACGGCTTCAACGGCTGCTGAAAGAGTGCCAGGGCTCAACACGGGCTCGATGCCCATTTCGGATGCCTTGGGAGATCCGGTGCGAGATCCGTGAGCAGCGACAATACGAAGTTCTTCTTCTGCTGAAGGGTAGCCCAGGATCTGTTTGAACAGGAACCTGTCCAGCTGTGCTTCCGGCAAGGGGTAGGTTCCTTGTTGTTCAATTGGGTTCTGAGTAGCGAGGGTCACGAACGGTGCGGGAAGTTTGTGCGTGATTCCTTCGATGGTGACTTGTTTCTCTTCCATTGCTTCAAGGAGGGCTGCTTGTGTCTTAGGCGGTGCACGATTAATCTCGTCAGCGAGTAGGACGTTGGTGAACAGAGGACCGGGTCTGAGTTTGAACTCACCAGCCTGCTGGTCGTACATGTATGTCCCCATGATATCTGCTGGGAGTAGGTCAGGAGTGAACTGGACACGCTTGAACTTGCAACCTAGAGCGGTGGCGAATGTATTGGCCATCAGAGTCTTTGCCAGACCGGGAAAATCCTCGATGAGAGTGTTTCCGTTTGAGAGGATACCGATGGTGATTCTGCGCAGATTCTCCTGCTTGCCTATGATGACCTTGGCGACCTCGGTCATCAGGCCGTTGGAAATCTGCGAAACTGTCTGAATCAGTTCGCGTGCCTTAGGGTCTGCATTCTGAGCCATGATATCCCTACTACAACATCACGAGGCCTGCTCATTCACTACTTGAGCGTTAGGTTTCCCTGAACGCGAAACGCATCAAAATGCTCATCGGCCCCAGAAGTGGTCATCCTTGCGGTGAATGGCTAGCAGTTCATCGAAAACATCCTGTTCGGCTGCGGTCAATTCCATCTTTCTGAGCTTCTTCGCATGCGATTCGGGGATGTCTACTAGCAGACTGTCTCCCTCCTCAATCTGACGCCCCACGGTTACCCCGTCGATGGCTACTGCAACCTCGTCTCCCTGCATAGCCTCCTTCATCGAACTCTCGCCCGTTCTGATTGATTTGATGCGTCCAATTCGCCTCTCTTCCTTTAGCAGATACTGACCCACATGGATACGCCCTGCAACCACTCTCACACCGACTACAGCGGGCTTGGAGACTCGAAATGTGTGGTCGGGCAGAAGTAGTATCCTAGCGGGATAGACGACCTTTTCACGACTCTCTTCCTCAAGCTCGCGCGTGCGCTGCTCGACCCACTCTTCATGCTCCTCAAGTATGCGGTAGATGATCTCAGAACCTATGTGCTTGGCTCCCGCTTCTGAAGCCTCCACCTCGGTGATGGCATCGGGTAGAATCTCGGTGCTGAAGGCCATGATTACGCGGTGCAGAGGATTGCTAGCCGCTTCGGTGTTGCGAATGTCCCTACGACTGACCTTACCGATGCTCGCCATTCTGATTGGCACATCAATCGCGTTGAGTTCCTTGGCCAGAGCTTCAAGCCCTCCCACGGTGTCTGCCTTGATGCAAACACCTTCTTCTTCGAGCTCAATCGAGAGTTCTGACTCCGCTTTGGCTGCAGCCAGTGCATCAGAACGCTCGGAGTCCGAATGGACGACTCGCAGAGTTGTGCCTGCGAGCACCCCATCGAGGTCCGGAGCCGAGATTTTTAGCCCACTAGCTGCATGGGCTTCCTCAGAAGCATCCCAGCGGTTACCTGCATCCCTCATCTCACTCATGCCGCGCGGACTGAACAGACCCTTGACACGGGTCGCACGCCCTCCATCGTCAGTGACGAGAACAATCTCGTCGCCCTTCTTTATTGAGCCTCGGTGCAGGATTACGTCGAGCGTCTTGCCAAGTCCCCGCTCTTCCTTCATCTCGAGTACAGTGCCCTCGCCGGAACCCTCGATGTCAGTGAGTTGCTCACCGAGATACCGCTCGGCCAATCCGATTACTACAGCCAGTACATCTTGAATGCCCTCGCCCTCCCGCGCAGAGACCGGAACCAGAGCGATGTCCTTGGTGAAGTCGGTGACGCGATCATAACGCTCGATGTTGAATCCGTGCTCGGCGAATTGGCCCACTAGATCCCAGTAGCGCTGCTCGAACAACCCCATTGCTTCCTTCGACTGGTCGCCCATCGAAACGGCCATCGAGCGACCTTGCTCGGAATTCCAGCCGTGGATACGGTCAATCTTGTTGGCTGCAATCACGAAAGGTGTCTTGGCCTCCTTGAGGACTCGTAGTGATTCGATGGTCTGAGGCCTCGCTCCTTCCATGATATCGACTACTAGGATGGCGATATCTGCTAGGGAACCACCACGTGAGCGGAGAGTGGAGAATGAGTGGTGCCCAGGAGTGTCGATGAACAGAAGTCCGGGTGAATCGAATGTATTGCCACCCAATAGAGGGGCGCAAAGCGTGTTGAGGATATCAGCAGGAACCTCAGTCGCACCGATGTGCTGAGTTATGCCGCCGGCTTCTCTATCCATCACTGAGGCTCGAGCATCTGCACCTAGGCTGCGGATGTGGTCTAGCAGGCTGGTTTTGCCGTGATTGACGTGACCTAGCACAGCGACGATGGGTTGTCTGCGTCCTGACATCTTACCCACCTCATGCTACTCACTCTTTTCAGTCCTCAAGACCATCGGGGAACCAAAGCCCCAATTCGAAAGCCGCTGTGTCTTCGCCGTCCGAGCCGTGGATGACATTCTTGTCGATGCTGCGAGCGAAGTCCGCACGAATCGTGCCAGGCTCTGCATCCTCCCAGTTCGTTGCACCTATCAGCTTGCGTGAGGCTGCGATTGCATCCTCTCCGTGCCAGGCCATGGCCACTACGGGGCCAGAGGTGATGAATTCGATGAGATCTGGGTAGAACGGACGTTCCTTGTGGACATCGTAATGCTGTCGAGCGATTTCTTCACTTGGAACCATGGACTTCAGTCCGACCAATTTGA
>CAXEUQ010000169.1:0-2913 GCA_963999425.1 uncultured Candidatus Poseidoniales archaeon
GGGAGATGAACTCACTGCTCATCGATGGAGAGTGGTGGAATATGACATACCAGCCGGGAATATAGCCACCTACTTCCCTGAGGCTAACTGCCTAGTCCCTCTCAATAGTGTAGCAGAAGGTAGTAACACTCCAACTAGCAAGTCGGTATGCGTGACAGTACGCACTACAGAGGAGAATATGAGATTCTGGAACAGGACAGCCACTCAGGCTGCCTGACTCCTCCTCTTCATCTGCTCTTTACTGAGAAGCCTACAGCGATTAATTTGGGTCCTACATAGATTTGCATCATCACCCGAAAGACCCCTCTGCAAAGCCTGTTCGAAGCACTTGATTGCATCAGAGTAATGCTCGACATTTGCATACGAAGATCCCATGTTGTAAAGAGTCCTGCCACTGACTCCAGCTGGATCCATCGCAATAGCAGCATGGTATGCCTGAATACTCTCGGCAAATCTGCCGAGTTGGTACAGAGCATGTCCTCTACCGTTTTGAGATCTGATACGCAACTCTTTTTCTTCACGGGGCGCACCACCGATGGCCTTCTCAAAGCAATTCAATGCCTCGATGCCATTATCCTCTGAAAGCAAGGAGATTCCTCTATTGTACCATTCAATACAGACATTGACACTCTCCTCCTCATGTGCGGGCAATTCGACCATCCTCTCTTGTGCTTCTGCGGCAGCTTGAATCAAATCAATCTCAGAAATCTGCTCTGCAACCTCAACCTCCTCCTTCTCTTGCGACAGCAAGAACTCTGCACGTTGTCTGCACTGCTGAGCCCTCTCGATATGGCCGGCAACTGAGAGAGCATCTGCCAAACCGTTCCAGACCTCAGGAGACTGCTTGTCTTCTTCCAACACCTCTTTCCAGGCATTGACAGCACCGATTGCATCTCCTGACTCGGTGAGTTTTCTTGCGATAGATATGCGGTAGCCCTTCGTATCTGCAATGTCGATATCACCTTCTTCAGTGGAGTCATCGGATTCCGGATCAAACTCTTCCTCCTCGTCGTGTTCAGCCTTTACTTCCTCTTCTACATCTTCGTGTGAGTATTCAGCCTCTAGTTCCATCAATCTCTGTGAAACAGGATGTTCCGATTCAATCGCAATCACTCTCCTCCAGTGTTGCATGGCTGCCTCATCGTCCCCCTCTTCAGCGAATACATCGCCACGAGCGACTAGGCTGTTGACGTGCCCAGGGTCACTGAGTAGCGCGTTCGCCAGAGATTGTTTGGCATCCTCCAGTCGGCCAACACTGCGAAGTATTTGTGCGAGGTTGTAATGAGCCTTAGCTGCATCATGCCCTAAGCGAATGGAGTACTCGAATGCGTGGATCGCATCATCTTCATGCCCCAATTTAGCAAGGCAGAGTCCACAAAGAGCCCAAAGGGATGCATTGTCAGATTGATCCCCTTCAAGTCTAGGCTGGATTAGATCTAGGGCTTCATTGGCATCATCCGACTTGAGTAGTTCCTCTGCTTCTTCGAACACCTCATCGATAGGGGTAAGCACGGGGGATGACGAAAGCATAGGGATCTCTTCTTCCTCCGCGACTACTTCTTCGACAGGGCGCGACTCGAGTAGTGGGACTTCTTCGATTACCGACTCTTCAGTTTCTTCGGGGTGTAGAGAGGCAATTCTTAACAGATCGGGTACATCTCCGACAGAGTCGATGGCAATTCTGGCAAAGTCCGAGGCCCTAGGTGCATCGTTCTTCTCGAGCAGAACAGCTAGGTTTGCCGTTGTAGGGCCGTGGCTAGGTTCGATATCATGTGCTTTCTCAAATGCAGGAATGGCCTTCTCACTATCTCCGAGCTTTGCGTGGATAACTCCAAGACCATACCAGGCTGAGGCACTTCGAGGGTCAATTTCAGTAGCTTTGGAATAGTCTTCAAGAGCACCTAGTAAATCTCCTGATGATGCCTTAGACGATGCATCGTTCAGCAACCCAATCAATGAGACATCCGCCACGTTCCCGCCTTAGCGCATTATGGTTAAACGTTCTCCGAACCTGTTAGCAATGATACCTCTGTATTCAAGGCCTATCGCGCCTTCGTAGTGCTATGGCAGGAGACTTACGAATCATGGGAATTTGCGGTACTTACGGCCTAGATTCTGCTAATGGTAGGATGCTAGAGATAATGTTCGAGTATTGTAGAGAGTTAGGCGCGGAGTGCATCATCTGGGACAATGCACAATCACCTCTACCTCTAGTTGGTGCTGAGGGAAGTTGGGATGACGAGAACGTCAAAACGTTCCAGGAATTGGCTAGTTCCTCAGATGCATTCGTTTTGTCGAGTCCTGAATATCATGGTACTATGAGTGGTGTGATGAAAAACAGTCTGGACTGGTTGTATTCCAAGCACACTTCAGACAAGCCATTCAGTCTGATGTGCACTCTTGGCGGTCAAGCAAGTAACAACACCCTCAATCACATGCGAATTGCAGCAAGGTGGATTCATGGTTGGGTCACTCCCGAGCAGGTAGCTGTCCCGCACATCAAGGAAGCCTTCGATGAGGATGGAAACCTACTGGATGAAAGTATTGCTGAAAGGGTAGAAGGAATGGCCAAATCTCTAGTAGACATTGCAGGGCACCTCAAATCACGGCGATGAGGCCATGTCGAGTTTACCCGAAGGTTCCGAGATCCTCCTAATGTTGGCCGCTATATCTGGTGTTTGTACATGGTATCTCTCAAACTTCACTCGTAATGATAACGCAGTCAGACTATTTGCTCTGATAGGCGTGGCATCTATGTTGACATTGCTAGATATTGATATGCCACTTTTTAGATGAAAATTGGAGTATGGCGTGCTTCAAAATTTGTGTGCCGCCCCTCCACGCGCCCCACCATTCTATATAATGTGATTTCCGGAATTTTGACATCATATCTACCCCTCATAAAAAAAATTA
>CAXEUQ010000170.1:0-2903 GCA_963999425.1 uncultured Candidatus Poseidoniales archaeon
TTACTCATTCCCCAGTAATCCTGTAGTCTGAATCTGGTATCAAGCCATGAGAACGCCCAGAGGAATGTTTTCTCTGCTAGGCCCATGCTGCCAGCACTGGTTTCTACAGCTCTCAAGATATCAGTTCGAGGCATATCATCCCTCTCCTGTCGCAGAGTAAATGCAACTAATACCACCACTATCGCGATGAACAACCAAAGGAACCAGAATTGAATCATAATATCACTAATCACAGTATGTGTACCAGTCTTTGAAGTCATCAAGTGCCTCGATGATGTCTCCATTGACAACGAACGGAATAAGAGGCATTCCGACCGGGGCCGGCCCCCCCGTCCTCTTGATTCCTATGAATCTGAAATCTTCTCCATTGTTCCTGTTTCTGTTCATGTTCTTCTCAATCACGGTAGGATCGAATCTGCTCGAGTGGCAGATGCAGAACAGCTTGTTGCCACCCGAGTCGGAACCACCCGGGACCCACTGATCTGAAGTGAAGTCGTTCGTGACTAGTTGCCAACCAGGGATACAGCATAGATGAGGGCATCTGGAGAAGATGATGATCATGTTGTCGTGGATTGAAAGAGCCTCATATTGGGGGTCTTCGTCTATCTCGAATCCAGAGCCGACATAAGCCCCACTCTCGTTGTAACCATCCGCGAATTGGAATCTAGGGCTACCCTCTACAGGAGGGGACAGTGCATTCTCAGAATGTGGGACGTAGATTACATTGACTGGTAGTCCAGACCATACACCTGAGGCACCTGCCATGCCGGTTGAGGATTGTGCAGCTTCATCGACGAACGACTGGTAAGTCATAGCCTCAAGATGCCTGTCTCCGTACCAAGCGGAGTCCTCGGTTCCCGTGGGTACCCAGAACCTTACAGACGAGTCTCCACCATCCGAATCGGCTTGACCCATGAGCAGGGATGCGAAGCCAACAACACCAAGACTGGCCATCGTGATTACTCCTGCAGCGGTGTTGAACGAATGGCGCATGAACTCCCTTCGATCAATCAATTTGGGTGACTCCGAATCAGAAGCCTGTTCCCCAGGCAGGGGCCTCAGTTTGAATCTCCTAGCCATATCACACCTCGTATTGCTTCCATTTATCCGGATCGTTAGGCGTGATGTACTTGCCACCACGGTGCTTGACAATTACGACATCGGGTAGTACGTACTTCAGGTAGACTATGCCCATAATAATCAGAGTCAGCATTACCATGCCGAGATTGAATGATAGAAGCTGCTGATCCCAATTATTGATTAGACCGTAGGCTAGAGCTCCGGCCCAGAATAGAGTCCACAAGACTCCCCATAGGGCTACTAGTAGAATCAGTATTGATTCACCGTGAGGAGATAGGGATGCTCTGACTACAGTGCCAGGAGCAGGCTCGTTGAAGACCCCATGATCCACGGCCGCCTCCAATTGCTCTCGAGTCAACGCAGCGCCATCAAGAGCAGTCCGAGCGTCCTCGACACTAATCTCTCCAGATTGGACTTGTCTAAGAAGAGTCATCACAACATCTTCTTTCATATTTGATCACCTCTCGTCAGATGCTTGATTCGTAGTTTCAGTAAATTGCTCCTTCCAACGTAGTGCCTAGAGAAACCGTAGCGCAAGAAAAGGCCGCAGAACAAAATGACGATGAACACCGAAGTGAATCCGAGTAGGCCAAGCCAGTGCGCCTTCATTCCGGCACCCATGTCGTGAATCTCTTTCCCGTGTTCTGCTGGGGCGGGTGGCTCGATTTCTCCATTTCCGGAGAAAACGGCCCTGGTCTTCCCATCATCCGTACCCTCGTCAACAGATACGCTGAGTCTGTTCCACTTGTCCAGAGCGCTGGGAATTTGATCTCCATTCACAGAGTTCCCAACTAGCCACATCGTGACCAGACCTTCCCCGCTGGAAGGCGCAGTCCACAAGACACCCCACGTTCGATCCTCTGTCTGCGATCCTGAATTGGTATGGGTGAGCCTAGTTTCATCCCCCTCCCAATTCTGTACAAGATTTTCGAATCCTTCAGCAGCACCTAGGGTTCCAGCACTGACCATCATGGAGAATCCACCTGTGTTGGAAGAGGCATCGATGTCAGGGCCACCGACCATTTGGATGACCAGAAAATACTGTGAGCCGGCCTCGTACCGGTAAGGCAACCCATCAAGAATGACAGTGACCGAATTATCAGGATTTTCATTGTGACATGTGCATCCGGCGATGGAGACATCACCATCACCATTCGCATCGCCTCCAATACCTAGGTGGGAGGCCTGCGAGCCACCCGCTAGAAGCAGTAAAATCACCCCGAGGACCACGGCCCTCTGGTAGTCTCTTGCGATGCTTCTCATTGCGATACCTCTAGGGGTGCTACAAGCCACCTAGAATAGGGATATTAACGTTCCAGTTTACATCCTTCCCGAAGGGAAGCCTAACGACATTTCTAATTCATCACCATTCAAGAAAACTCAAACGACACCACTCAGGCGACGTGTCGTGACAGAACGGCAGTGGAGGAATTCCTACCAGCTCTCAGATAAGCAACTCAGCCTCTTGGAGGAGGCCGAGGAATGCATGGAGATGCTAGCCATCGACAGGGCGGAGGAGATTCTAATGGAACTGCTTGAAGAGGACTCCGAGTGCATCCCCGTTTTGAACAACCTGGGTCACATGAACGGACGCTACCTTTCGGATTTTGAGAAGGCAATCGAATACTACGACAAAGTGCTAATATTGGAGCCCGACAATGCTTGGGCTCGTGACGAAAGGCGCAGATACGCACGCTATCTCACTTATGACTGAGCAGATTTAACGACTCATCCTGCGACCGCCCTTCGTGGACGAAGGAAAAATCCTCATCGCAGGAGTAGGAGGAATCGGATGCATATGGGCCGAAAGAGCTCATTCAAAG
>CAXEUQ010000171.1:0-2902 GCA_963999425.1 uncultured Candidatus Poseidoniales archaeon
ATCTGAGCGGGTATCGGCTGGAGCCCTACATCGACGGCATCAGTGATGCCCTCGAATGTCAACAGAGCGTGTATGCCGACAGCCATGAGGAAGTATCCGACAGCCCATGTAATCATCCGCTTGGAAAGCCCCCAGATTCCCATCAGACCAGCCAATATAGGAGCGAAGACGATTCCGAGGAATATCAACTCGAAAATGAACATGAATGGGTCCCAGAGTTTGTCGATGTGGTTCAGATTGGGGTTCTCGTTTCCAAAGGGTAGATGTGGTCCGGCCACTACAATCTGGTAGATCCAAGACAAGAGGAAAGGAAGCACCATCCAAGCGACGAAGCCCCAGGATACCAAGCGGTTGGCCCAAGTCTGGATTTTCTCTGGTTGATTGAGGATGTATACCCACACGGCGGTTATTGCCACGCAGAGTAGTACCGGGGCTACGAATGTGGCATCTCCGGACAACTCATTGCCCGATGTGTCGACCAGTCCATGGAGTAAATCCGGTAGTACCAAATCGACGTTACCCGAGTCACTCCAGTACTTGACCCCCCTAGTGTGTTCGTAGGCGGGGCACCAATAGACCGAGTCGATGCCTCCTGACTCCTCGATGAAATCATCTGTGCATGAGCCGAAGACGGAGTTCATCCTTCTCATGACCATCAACAGAGAGGCCGTTGAGATTAGTTGCAGAATGAGAATCTGCCAGCGCCTGCGCAGCTTCGGTATGTGCAGGGTCTTGGACTCGGGCACAGATTCCATCGCCATTCATTCACCTCTAGACTGACCTCACCTGCAGCAGAGCCTGTGATAGTTCCACATCCGGCATCCAGTCGATTACCTTCGCACCGTATCCCGAAATCGCCGTGAGTCGGTTCTGTCTCTCGAGCTTGAGTACTTCGTAGGACATCCTCGGAATGCGGCTCACTAGGCGTTCGAGGTCGATACTGCTAGGAGACAGCACAATGACCTCGTGACCCTTGCCGGCGAGGTTTCTGATTGCTGGCAGTGTAGTGCCATCTCCCTCAAGGCTGCTGATGATGAAGACAGGCGAGCCGCGGCTCATCCTAGCTGACATCGCGTTAGTCACTGCTTGCAGCGGCATCGAGCCTTTTGCCTCGACTGCAGCTAGGCGGCTGAGAATCTTGTAGCTCTGCTTATCCCCGGTCTCGGCGGGCAGGAAGTCCATCTTGTCCCCATAGGTCACCAGAGCGACGGAATCGCGTCGTCTGATGAAGTAGTTTGAGACGGATGCAGCTGCTACTGTTCCCATCTCAAGTGGATTCTTGAGCACGGTCCCGATTCTGGATACATCTCTAGTGTCTAGGAAGATGAATACGTCAGTGACAGCGTCTCTGGTCTTCTCGTTGACCATCAAATCGCCGGTCTTGGCGAATGCCTTCCAGTTAATCGATCTGAACGCATCACCGGGTAGATACTCGCGCAGTGAGTAGAACTCCATCCCTTGACCGGGGGTCTTGAGGGTGGTCGCTCCAGTGTACATCTTTGGGACATCCGAGCGTAGCAGAGCCTCTTCGATTTCCCTAACCTGCGGGAACACTGTGACGTCGGTTCTGTCCTCTATCTGCGACTCGTTCACATACAGATTGAACGCGTTCCTGTATCTGACAGAGACTGGCCCCAGAGTGTAGTGTCCACGCAGTGGACAGCGCACTCTGTAACTGATGCGAGCAGTTTGACCTGGACCGAGATTCATCCGCATCTGATTGATGCCCTTACGCATCTTCATCTCGTGCGGGACGTTGTCGAAGACCTCCAACTGCTGAGTCCTGCGATAGGACTTGTTCGAGATGGTGAGTTCAACGACTACGTCATCGCCCTTGTAGACATTGACTGTGTTGGCTGGAGTGCCGTTAATCGTTCGTGCAATCTCTAGTTCGGAATGGCCTGAGACCCAACCGTTGATGGCTAGGAAAGAAATGAATGTCAGGCCGACAATCATCAGTTGGAAGTTGGAGATCATCATCCCTATCAGAATCAGGCTGATTCCGCTAGTCACCATCAGGGATGCCTTTCTAGTCCACATTCCTATGCCTCCGCCTCTGATTCAGTACGACCCCATTCCTTGATTCGCTTGATTATCCCTACCAACTCGTCTGGCTTGTATCGCCTGTCCTCAAACAGAAAGTTGACCAGAATCGGGTCCTCGACCATGCGCTGCAACTCTGAGGCAGGTATGGCGTCGAACTCTTCACGCGACAGAGTGTTCAGATTACGTATTCTGGAGAGTAAGACCTGCCGAATCTTCTCGGGCTTCTGGTAATACTGGTATCTCCTAGCATCTCCGAACCCATAGTAGATGATGCGGAATACGTGCCTCCAATCCTGAGGGTCCTCCTTCCGGATCAATACAGCCTCGAGGACTATGAACAGAGTGAGGAATAGAAGCAGCATCGCCATCCAATCGTTGGTGAAGTAGATCAGTAGGTAGTACAGTAGGTTGTAGGTGTCACCGAACAGCGTGGGCTGCTGGTGCCTGCTCTCATCGAAGATGACTATCGCGTTGGAACTGGCCTTGGTCGAGTTTGGGTTGACTAGGAGGGCTTCGGCGATGATGTCGAGTGCCCACTTGCGGTTGTCGTTCTCTGGCATCGAAATCGACTGGATAGCTCCCTCCCATGCAGCGAAGTTGCCGAGCGAACTCGGGTCATAGAGGGAGTTAATCAGAATCGACCCATCTGCTACGAAGTGAACCCTGCCCGAATTCGAGTCTATGCAGAGCCTGTCCTCGCAGTGTCTGACGTAAACTGCGAACGGCCCCTGTTCGTCACCCTCTATTCCCAGCGACTCAAAGCCGACCGTGAGATTCCCATCGTCATTGGTATCGAGATACGAGTCAAGAGTTGACTTGCCGATAGCGTAGCGGTTCTCCACTGGGTTGTAGGAGG
>CAXEUQ010000172.1:0-2901 GCA_963999425.1 uncultured Candidatus Poseidoniales archaeon
CGGCAAGCGACTAGTGTACTTCGACAACGCCGCGACTTCGCAGAAACCACAGTGCGTGATCGACGCGATGAGCGAATACTACGAGCACTACAACTCAAACGCACACAGAGCTAACCACACTCTTGCTGACGAGGCCACCACAGCTTTAGAGGGCGCCCGCGAGAAAATCTCATCCTACTTCGGTACCTCCCCGGACCAGATGATTTACACCAGTGGTGCCACCGAGGCAATCAATCTGGTCGCTTACGCATGGGCACGCGAGAACCTCGCTGAGGGAGATGTGGTGGTCTTGACGGAGATGGAACACCACGCGGACATCGTGCCGTGGCAGCAGATGTCCGTCGACAACGGCATTGAGGTCAGATACGTCCCGATAGACATTGAATCCTACACTCTAGACATGGATGCCTTTGAAGTAGCCTTGGAGGGAGCATCTCTAGTCTGCGTTGTCCATACTAGCAATGTCTTAGGGGTGCGAAACCCAGTTGAGGACATCATAGAGAAGTCTCACGCGGTGGGGGCTAAGGTGCTGATTGACTGCGCCCAAGGGGCTCCTCATGAGAGGATACACTTTGACTCATTGGGAGCAGATTTCGTAGCCATTTCGGCGCACAAGATGGCTGGCCCAACTGGTATCGGCTGCATCCTAGTCAGGAGAGATGCGATGGCCGAGATGAGACCGTTCATGACAGGTGGATCGATGATTAAGCGCGTGACGACTGAAGGCTCGACCTTCCAAGATGGCCACGCGATGTTTGAGACTGGCACGCCTCGTATCGCCGAAGCGATAGGTTGGGGGGCTGCCGTGGAGTGGCTGGAGCAGTTCGATATGAGGGAGGTCCACGAGCACATTAACGACATAGCCTCGTGGACGGCTTCTCAGATGCGCGAAATCCCGGGTATTCGGATATACGGAGACCCGGAGAGGGACGACAGCAGTGGCGCGGTATCATTCCTGCACGAGACAATCCAGTCCCAAGATCTAGCGTTGCTGCTCGATGAAGGAGGCTTCGCCGTCAGAACCGGACATCACTGCGCCCAGCCTCTGATGGACGCACTAGGCGTACCTTCGACTAACAGAGCCTCATTCTGGATCTACAACACCATGGAGGAGGCCGAGTCATTCGTGCAGCATCTCCAAGAGGTCATCGACCGCTTCGCATGACCCTAGTCATGTTCAAGGCAGACAACTGTGGCGAGAGAGCATGGGAGAGGATAGGTCGTGGCCCGAGCACCTCGATGAGGTGGTCGAGGAGTTCCAGGCCTGTTTTGACTCCATGGAGCGCTACGAGTTACTATTTGAGTACGCGAAGCGCAACCCCAGTCCTCTTCAACCAGAAGAGTGGGACGACGACAACCAAGTCCATGGCTGCCAGTCCAGGGCTCATGTGACTTGCTTTATCGATGAGCAAGGAGGGTTCCAGATGCGTGGAGGGGCAGATGCGCAGATTGTTCAGGGTCTGATGTCGGTTACTGCTATGGCAGTGAATGGAATGAGTCCCGAGGAAGTGGCTACCATGGAGCCAGCATTCGCTGAAGCTATGGGCATACAGTCCTCACTTACTCCTAGCAGGGCAAATGGATTCCTAAACATGTTCAAACGAGTCAGAGATGATGCATCGGAGTTGTGTGGTTAGTATGGTCAGTGAATCGGATGTGATGCAATCTCTTGGCGAGGTCGAGGATCCTGAGATGAAGATGTCAGTCACAGAGCTCGGATTGATTTATGCAATTAGAATCGAAAAGCAGGACGAAGGAACACACGCAGAGATAGACATGACTCTGACCAGTCCTGGCTGCCCAGTAGCTCCTGAGATTATGTCTGCAGTTCATCGTTCCGCCTTAGCAACCGAAGGAATCGATAGCGTTCACGTCAATCTCACCTTCTCACCTCCGTGGGATCCAAAGGTACATGCTAGCGAAGATGCCCAGTTCGATCTAGGCATATTCTAGGCATTTCGTGCCGCTGTGAGCGTATTTTCCATCAGTATAGCGATAGTCATCGGACCTACACCTCCTGGAACCGGTGTCATCCATCCAGCGACCTCTGCTACCTGCGGATCGACATCACCAGCCAGTCCTCCGTCATCCGCCCTTGAAATTCCAACATCCACCACAAATGCCCCCGGTTTGACCCAATCGGGTTTGACGGTATGAGGGCTACCGATAGCGGCGACGATGATATCAGATTCCCTGCAGATTGCCCCAATATCATGTGAGCGAGAATGGACTATCGTAACAGTCGAATCAATTCCTTTGCTGGCCAGCAACAGACTCATCGGCATGCCGACTATCCTAGATCTTCCGAGTACCACTGCCTTCGCACCTGTGAGCTGAACCTCATTGTCCTCTAGTATTCTGATTACTCCTGCCGGGGTGCAGGGCAGCAGTCCGCTAGAATCTCCTTGCACCAACCTTCCTAGATTGGCTGGATGGAACCCATCAACATCCTTGAGTGGCGAGATTGCAGAGGCAACTGCGAGCTCATCAACATCTCCTAGAATAGGACTCTGGACGAGTATCCCGTGCACAGAAGCATCCGCGTTCAATCTCTCCACATTTTCGATTACCTCTTCCTGAGTCGAGCCTTCTGACAATTCGATCAGTGTACTCTTAATGCCACATCTCTCGCAAGCGCGCTGCTTGTTTCTAACATAGACTCGGCTGGCTGAGTCTTCACCGACAATCACGACCGCTAGGTGAGGTGCAATACCTGAGTCGATGAGTTCAGCAACGCCACGAGACACTGCTTCCTCGATGCTGGAGGCTAGAGCCTTACCATCGGCGATTACCGCTCCCATGGCTGGCCGCGTGCAGCATCGGCCTTTGACCTTTCACAGTCGCAATTTGGAGCCCCAGGAGGGAGTCGAACCCCCGACCGTCTGATTACAAATCAGATGC
>CAXEUQ010000173.1:0-2893 GCA_963999425.1 uncultured Candidatus Poseidoniales archaeon
ATCGTATGGTGCTTCACGCGGGGGCTTTTGAGTATTGACCCAAGAGGGAGGGTAATCAGAAAGTGATTCACTCAAAAAATTCTGAAATTTCTTCTATGTTCTTACGTGCAAGATCAGGAACTCTGGCATCCTCGGCAGGATAACCCACAGGCATCAGCAGCATAGCATGCTCGTGGTCGGGCCGACCAAGAATCTCCCTGAGGAAACCCATCGGTGAGGGTGTGTGGGTGAGTGTGGTCAGACCCATGTTGTGGATTGCTGCGATGAACAGACCAGCTGCGATTCCACACGACTCCTGAGAGTAGTATGTGGGAGCCATCTCACCACTGGGTCGCTGCCTCTGGGACTGCCTGAAAACCACCACTATCCAAGGTGCATCTGTGATGTGCTCCTTGACATGGTCTGTCCCCAAAGGGGACAGAACCTCCTCCCAAGCCTCAGGAATCCGCTCTTCGTAGAATGTCCTCTCCTCACTCTCGGCAGCCTCGCGAATCCTTGCTTTCAATTCGGGATTGGAGATGGCCACGAAAGTCCACGGTTGCAGGTGAGCTCCTGAGGGTGCAGTGCTAGCAGTCTTGATTGCCAACTCGATCAGTTCTCGGGGAACATCACGATTGGAGAAATGACGAGTCGTGCGCCTGGTATCCATGTGTTCGTAGAATGAATGCGCACGCGAGAGCATCTCTTCTTCAGGCAGTTCTGCGAACTCGAGTTGGATGAAGCCCGGCTCGTCGTCGCCCTCGCCCATACCCTCGCTCAGTCGCGTCGAGCCATCAAGGCTGCCATCGCTATTGCCGCTGCTGCAGCAGGACCAGCGAACCCTGGCATCCTTCTCTCTTCTTTCTGACACTCAGTATTTGGTCCACCCCAAGTGCCGTTGTCCCACCAGCAGTCAGACCAAATCTTCCAGCCGAATCCCTCCTCGGGGACATCGGATGTCGAATCGTCCTCATGGGTGAGCACGAACTTCCAGTTGATGTAGGAGGCAGTGCGATCGACATCGACTTGCGATTCGTATGTTACTCCATCACTGGATGACATCTCGTTGGTCTCGGGCGAGAAGCACACGCCGGTGTTGATGCAGATTTGGGTAATCCAGACAACCGAGGTCACATCACTGCCCTCCTCTAGGCTGATAGACATCGAGTAATCTTCCCCCCCATAGGCCATTTCGTTGTACTGAGCGGTTGCTATACCAGTTCCCTCCAGACTCGTGGAATCATTCACTCCACTCTGTCCGGCAGCACTCACAGACAGTGAGAGCATCGAGACCAGAAGCAGTGCAACGAACCTTCGCATGAACCTGCGTTGCGCCCATTGCAAATGAATGCTAATGCCTCAGGCATCAAGCTCCCAGAGATCATCCCCAACCCAATGCAGGGTCTTGACTGCCTTACCACTGGTCATCTCGACCATCTCATCCCCACTCACCAAAGCAATTCCTAGAGCCAGTGGTTTACCGTGCTCTTGGTCGCGAATCCAAACAAGGTCGCCTTCCTCGAGTGCTGGGTCAGCCATGTGGATTCCCGCCCCCATGCAATCAGCCCCATTCATCAGAAAGGGAATCGCACCGTGGTCAACAGCAGCCCAGCATCGCTCGGGCTTCCAGGCCACTATCCCTCTCAGTGTGGGGAACCAGGAGTTTCCGTCTTCTGTCTCGACTTGCATTCCGAAGGGAACACGGTCGACTAGGATGAGGTCTCGACCTTCGAAGTGTGCTCTTTCAAGGAAGCTCTCAGAGAGGTCGAGGTCAAGCCCCACCGAGTGCAGTAACTCGCTCAGATCATCACGCACGTGCTTGTATCTGACCGGGGTGCGCCTGCGAAGCCTCTTGTCACTCACGCCTTTGCGGCTCAGCAGCCTGAGATGAACATACGCATCACGCGCGGACGAACACGTTCAAGGCGGGCCCCTCAGGCGACCCACCATGCTCGTCGTGTGCCTCGACTTGGAGGGCGTGCTGATGCCAGAGGTCTGGGTCAATGTGGCCGAGCGCACTGGAATCGAGGAGTTGCGCCGGACCACTCGAGACGAGCCTGACTATGACAAACTGATGCGATACAGGCTCGATATCCTCGATGCGAACGGCATTACGATGGATGATATCAGTGCGGCTATCGATGAGATGGAGCCGCTTGAGGGTGCAGTCGAGTTCCTCGACTACCTAAGGTCGAAGTGGCAGGTCATAGTCCTCTCAGACACGTTCTCTCAGTTCGCCGCCCCGATGATGGATAAGCTAGGACGCCCGACAATCCTGTGCCACACACTCGAAGTCGATGAGGAATCACGCATGGTCACCGGCTGGACAATCAGGATGGAGGACCAGAAGCGCCACGCGGTCGAGGCTCTCAGAGGACTAAACTTCAACGTCATTTCATCGGGCGATTCGTACAACGACACCACGATGCTAGCTGCCTCCAATGCAGGCATACTTCTCAACCCCCCTAGCAACGTGGTCGAGGAGTTCCCACAGTATCCGGTAGTGAGCGACTACGAGCAGTTACGGGCCCAGATTGATGCTGCTGCATCAGCGATGGGCGAATAGTCGTCCAATCCATTGAAATAAGGGCGGTCGGTCGGCGGGACGCATGGCAAAGTGGCATGGCATATCTCGTCGCAAGGCATCAGGCGGACGCCTGAAGCGCCCAAGTCGCTATCGCGGTAAGCGCCGAACTGAGATCTCAACTGAGCAGCAGTTCGCATATGTCGCAGAAGAGGACAAGCGCAAGAACTACCGCAAGAGAGCCAAGTCACAGACCGTCAGGGTGCTCGGTGCCAACTCGGTCAACGTCAACGACCCAAAGACAGGCACCACTGTCAGCGCCACCATCAGCACCGTGCTTGAGAACGATGCTGATCCGAACTATGTCCGCCGCAACATTGTCACTAAGGG
>CAXEUQ010000174.1:0-2888 GCA_963999425.1 uncultured Candidatus Poseidoniales archaeon
CTGGTGGTGCTTGGGATAACGCGAAGAAGGCAATCGAGCAAGGTCACATCGATGGTGCAGTCAAGGGTGATGCGTCCCACGATGCGGCGGTCATCGGAGATACCATCGGCGACCCGTTCAAGGACACCAGCGGACCTTCGCTGAACATCCTGATCAAGCTGATGTCGATAGTAGCAGTAGTAGGCGCTTCGAGCGGTCTGTTCTGATTCACCTGACTGCGTCAGTCTCATGACTGACTGGCCATACGCGCACCCATGCGCGAGACCGTGGGCGTGTCACTGACCGTGCTGTTGCTCACAGCCTCGATGTCCGGGTGCACTGCTGTAACAGACGCGATAACGGGCAACGACTCGGTGGATGTTCCCGTCTGGGAAGTCGGAGACTGGTGGCTGTACACCTTCTCCACGCCCGAGTATACTGACGATACGGCCCGTCTGGTTGTCGCTTCGGTAAGCGAAGAGGGTGGAACTGCCAACATGCTGGCCATATCCAGTCTGACTGAGGCGCGTAGGCATGCAGTCCTCAATCACAATCCATTCCTGGGCAGAATCACCCACGATGACTTAGCTGCCTTTGAGAACGGAGTAGCGCAGACAGTGATGGATTTCCCTCTGGACGAAGACGATTCCTGGGGATTTACGCTATTCTCCATTGAGTGGCAGGCATCGGTGAGTGATGTATCGGGAGACTATGTGACAATCAGAGCTGATTCTGATGATGGAGGGAGGCTGGACTACGTTTTCGACAGAAGTGCCGACTTCTTCTCTTCCTTCATCTGGAAGGACTCCTCTGGTATGGAGCAGATGCGGATGATGCTCGCGGACAGCGGTGAGGGGCATACAGGGGACGTCTACTTCGTGCGCGGAGGAGACCTGTACTCGGACATCTGGGAGGACACAGGCCCGGACATCGAGATTCGTGACACCTTCTTCGTCAGCGACCATCCAAGCGACGGTGAGTGGGATGAGATGATCTACTTCCTCGATGCTGAGTCTGGTTCGGGATCATCAAGCATCACACTTACTCTGCGAGACCACGCCTCCATCTCCGCCTTGGAGCGGGTCTGGGGCCCCGGGGCCAGCGAGTACGGTACCCTCGGGACCATACCCTATCCATCAGAAGAATACACTCTCACAGCGACCTTTACCGGGGATACATACCTCAGAATCAGGATAGCCGGCGGGATTACCAGTTCCTGGACCCTATAGGTATTCCAACAGGTGGTCTGAGCCGCCGACGAACACCGGCTCATCGCCCCTCAGGTCGAACACCACTGGTACTGTCCTGTGCCGGGTCTCGGCGACCACTTGCTCCCTGAGGCCATCATGGTGATCGAGGTTGACCTCCGTGTAGGTCAGCCCGTGCGCATCGAGTGTTCGCTCCGCGCGCGTGCAGTATGGGCAGATTGTCTGGGAGAAGAACAGGAAGTCCGTGTCTGCGGACTCGAGATGCTCACGCACCTGAGACAACCGGCTCCTCCTCCTCGTCGTCGCTCCACCACGGCGTCTCACCCAAGTCACCATCGAATTCTTCCTCCTCGTCTCCGAAGCGCCCCTCTAGAACTCTGTCGACCTCGTCTGGGTCGATGAACCAGAGAAGAATCACGGTGAATAGAGTCAGAGCAGCACCGATGTACAGGCAGGTGATGTAGTCGAACCTCTGGGTCATCGTCCCTGTGAACAGGTAGGCCATAACAGCTGAGAGGTTGAACATCGACATGTATGCTGTGAACTGGGAGCCGCCTGCCTTGGAGAATGTTAGCCTCATAGCCACTGCGATGACACAAATCCAGGCTACTCCGTTGATTATCGCACGCACGCACAGGTAGCCGACCATCAGGTTGGTGTTGGTCCAGTGATCGCTGATCAGGGCAAGGGTCGCGTTTGACAGTGCGAGCAGCGAGAAGCCGATCATCGAGACCTCCCTTACTCCGAACCTGTCCCCAAGCATTCCTCCGACAATCTGCCCGAACATCATGAAAGCGATGACTACGCCACCTACGATTGCGTTGTATTTGGTCTGCGACCACCCGGCCTCGTTGATGAAAATGTCCACCACAATCGGGTCGGTGAACAAATACAACTCCGAGAGCAAACAGAGGAAAATCAGGACGAATGAAGAGCGAGTGGAGAATCCCTTCACAATGTTGTAAGCAGTTGTGGATGCGAGCTTGGAGGCCGGAGCAGGATTGCTAATCTCAGGGATTGATGCTCCAAGCCATTCAGCTAGGATTAACAAGGCTGAGACTAGAAGTCCCCACTTCCCAATAGACTTCATCGGAGCGGCGATGTCTCCGAACGTCAAGCCCCAGTCTCCTGTATACGTGCTCGTCAGCTGGTGAATGATGGCGAATAGCCCCCATAGAAGGAGTGAGCCAATACTGAGCCATAGGACTAGAGCCGCGGGAGAGATTCTGTTCCCGTGCAGGTTGGTAGCAACCCATCGTGCTTGTGTGAACTCCTCTGGATGATCTGCTTCCCAAGGTAGAACTGCTTCAGCCTCGATGGTCTCCTCTGCAACTGTATCAGAGTCATCATCAACTTGCTCAGACTTCTTGCTCCATGGGAACAGGCTGTTACTTGGCCTCTCACGTAGGAAGAGAGGCACCATCATAATCAGCACCAATAGCGGCAGTTGGACCATGATTGCTGATTTGATTCCATACGGGACTACTAGCATCCCGAGGACGGCTCCTCCGAAGATGATTCCACCTCTCTTGGAGGCGAACATTAGCCCGTTCACAGTGGCCACCTCATCTGGCTCAAGGATGTCCACAGCCAGTGCATCTACGCTGACATCCTGTAGCGATGAGAACAGATTATGGATGAACAAAAGTATGGTCACAAGTTGAATTGAAGCGACGAGATCTGGGACAATTAGTAAGGCAG
>CAXEUQ010000175.1:0-2879 GCA_963999425.1 uncultured Candidatus Poseidoniales archaeon
GGAACGCCCCGCGGAAGTCGTAGCGCTCGAAGGCCAGCGCGAGCGGGTCGAACTGCGCGTGGCAGGCCGCGCACTCGGCGCGCATCAGCCGCCGCTCGAAGACCTCCCGATCGGAGGCCGTCTCCGGGAGCGCCGCCGCGAAGGCGTCGATCTCGTCCTGGAGCTGCGCCATCTCGTCGGCGGTCTCGCGCATTTCCGGCTTCACATGGGTGCGGAAATGCATGCGGGTGCCGGACCACCACACGAACCAGGGCGTGCCCTCGGCGGTCTTGCGCTCGATGAAGTCGAGGGCGGCGGCGACGGTCTCGTCGTCCACCGTCTGCATGCGCTTCTTGGTCAGCGGGCCGGTGTCTTCGATCTGGCCGTCGGCGGAGGACTTGATGACGCCGCGCGGCAGCATCGCCTTGCGCAGCCGGGGCGCTTCCTCCTCGGTGGGGTAATCCGGGTGCTCAGGTTCCTCCTCGGCGTTGAGGTGGTACAGGTTGCCGAAGAACTCGTCGAAGCCGTGCGCAGTCGGCAGATACTTGTTCAAGTCGCCGAGGTGGTTCTTGCCGAACTGTCCCGTGGCGTACCCCAACGGCTTGAGCAGCGTCGCGATCGTCGGGTCCTCGGGTGACATGCCCACGTCGACGCCCGGCATACCGACCTTGGACAGGCCGGTGCGATACACGCTTTGGCCGGTGATGAACGACGAGCGGCCGGCGGTGCAGCTCTGTTCACCGTACGAGTCGGTGAAGCGCATGCCTTCGGCGGCGATGCGGTCGATGTTGGGGGTGCGATAGCCCATCAGTCCGTCGCTGTAGCAACTGAGGTTGGTGATCCCGATGTCGTCACCCCAGATCACCAGGATGTTGGGTTTCCCGTTCGGCATGAGTGCGCCTCGCTTCCGGCCTCGTCGTCTGAAGTCGTGATCGTCTGGAAGCCTAGCCATCGGGGCTCGGTGCGGCAGCGGATCGACGCGCAGAGTCGACTGCGGTTTCTCCATGCCGGCGTGGCTGCAGACTCGGTAGAGAATCAGCTATCGCACGCGGGATTGCTGGCGTAAGTCGGGCTGCGTGCCCCGGAAGCCGTTCGACCGTACGGTTTTTGACCAGTCTCCGACCGGCGTCACCCATTGTTCATGCGGAATTTGTTGCAGCACGGGCGTCGTCATCGGCTGGCCGGCCTCCTGACAGGAGAGGTCCTGCCGCGTCGGACACGACAGCGGGTACGGGCATGTCAGTTGGAATGTCAGTGGCACCGAATACTACGGATGGGCGTATACCCCATCCATAGTAACACCATACGATTGCATCAAGCTAATGGAAGACCATTATGAAATCGGGAAAACAGAACCTATCTGGTATGCAGATTCAGACCCTAGCCAATTTCAGGTGTTCACCGTTGGATTTGGCAATCCAGAATTGACCTATTGGAGAGAAACAATGTATCACTGGTCCGAGGGACCTAACCTGTACAACGACTACCAGTGTGAAGCGTTCCTCACCGTGACTTACCTTGACCCCACGGATGAATCCAGCCAAATCACCACTAGAGTTATTGATTCTGCTGGTGACCCTGCCTACTTTGGGCCATCTCTTACGTCAAACTCTTGTATTTCGGAAATTATGGATGTTTACAGCGACGGGGGGACAATTACTGTAATGGTTGATGATGAGGATACATCGAAAGCATACAAACCAGGAGATACCCCTGAAGGATTCTTTTACATTACTTGGTTTTGCTGCTTGGGACTGATGTTCATATTGGTAATATTTTCTTTTGTTTTTGTCAGATTCAGCAACACCCCACCGGGTTCTTATGTTACAAGGAACGGAGTTGTCCACCATGGAGGGTATGACGGGGATGAAGTCACGATAATCAATAATCACTATGGAAATAGGTGGGGATACAATGAGGGTCCCGGCGTTCACTATCGGAAACCAACTCGAATAACGAGTAGGCGTCGGACTGGAACGTCCAGTGGAGGAAGTCGCTCGAGTAGCGGGCACTCCACGAGGGGCAGATCCGGAGGAGGAGGTAATTCTAGTGGAGGAAGTCGCTCAAGTGGTGGCGGAAGATCGGGTGGCGGAAGAAGGAGGTAGGGCCGTTTGGAATCTTACTGGTCAGAGGCCCCAGAGTTCGGAGGATCCAAAGTATTGGAAGAATGGGTCCAAGCCGACAAAGATGTTCAATTGAGGGTCGTCACTTGGACCCCTGATGAACCGAAAAAGGAGGGGGTAGTCGTCTTAGTTCCCGGTTGGGGCTCTGTCTTTGAGGGATGGAGGCCACTTGTCGCTGAATGGTCGAGAAGGAGGAAAATAGTCTACATAGAGACAAGGGAAAAGGGTAGCTCGAGAATCAGTGGAAGAGTGACCAAATCTGATTTCAGCATTGAGAAGATTTCATCTGATATTGTCGGGGTTCTCGACCATTATGACATAGAAAGCTCCGATATTGACTGGTTCTCGTCCTCTCTCGGATCGACAGTATTGATAGACGCATTCAGCAGGGGGCTGCTTTCTGGAAGAACCTCAATTCTTCTCGCTCCAAACTCCGAATTCAAGTTCCCGATTTGGGCGAGGTTTCTCATAATGTCGCCAATTCCAAGGTTTTCTCACTCAACAATCAAAAATTTGGTTATCTCTATGGTAGAGAAGAAGGTAAAGGAGGAAGGCCAGAAGACGAGATACAGGAGAGCATTACTTTCACAAGACCTCCATAAAATGCACCTATCAGCAAGATTTCTGATGAGTTATTCCATTCCCAGTGACCTGAGCGGGATTTCATTTCCCTGTGCAGTGATGACCGCATCCTCTGACAAACTCCACGGGATGGACAGGGTGATGAAAATTGTTGATAGTATTCCAGACTCGGTTTTCATAGAGGTCCCCTCAAAT
>CAXEUQ010000176.1:0-2832 GCA_963999425.1 uncultured Candidatus Poseidoniales archaeon
AACCCCTAGCCCCGACCCTACCCAGGTCGGCTTCGTGTTCAGCGAGATTGACTTGGTCAATCAGTTCACCGAGCCTCTCCCGACCAGCTCTGGTATAACCAGACATTGTCAGATCACGTAGCTCCGCCACAGTGTCTTCGTACACCGCAGCAGTATTGGCGACCGCACCTGCCATTTCCTTGAGCAGTTCTCTGGCCTCGGAGTTGTTGTACAGAGGCCTGAAGGATAATTGCTCGGCGACGTTCTGCGCATAGTCTGCGATCCTATCTTGGCGAGCCAACATGTGGAAGAACTCATCCGGACTAGTCAGGAAATTCCACTTGCCAGCACCGACTTTCACTCTGAGATCGTTCTTGATGTTGTCAGCCTTCAACTCGGCTTCGTTGGTGGCCCTGATCGCAGCGCTTGCATCCTTTCCATCCGCTGCCGCATTTACAGCCTCAAGCATGTGGTTCACGGTCTCTTCTACTGCCTCGGCGTGAGTATGGAAGAGCTCAAAGTAGGTTGGCGCACCCTTCTCGCCTTCGCCCCCCGCGTCCGCTAGAGCGTCCTCGACGAAGACCTCACTCTCTCTAGTTGCCCAGATCACGTAACCCACCATCAGGAAGGATATGGGTATGATTACAAGCAGTTTGAGAGGGTCTGAACCCGTTGCAACGTAGATTACCACAGAGCCAAATCCTGCTGCGGGCAGGCTAGCTACCCATGATGCCACGATTTTACCAAACACTCTGAAATCGACATTCTTCGCCCCGCCTGCCAATCCTACTCCGACTACTGAACCTACCAAAGTGTGAGTAGTCGATACGGGAACAGCTAGGAAAGGCATAGAGAAAATCAGAATCGTGGTCGCCGCCCCGAATTCAGCAGCGAAACCCCGAGTCGGAGTAATGTCAGTAATCTTGTGACCAATAGTGTCCATGACTCTCCAGCCCCATGTCATTACACCGATTGCTATACCAGCGCTTCCAAGCAGAACTAGCCAAGTAGGAACATCCGCCTTGGCCGCCAACTCTCCTCCACTGGAAAGAACCTGGTAAACGGCTGCCATCGGACCGATTGCATTCGAACGGTCGTTTGCTCCATGCGCGAAGGCGACATAAGCTGCAGTGATTACTTGCAGCCAGACGAAGATTCGCTCGACTCCATGGAAACCGTCCTGCTCTCCTTTGAATTCGTAGTTTCTGAGCACATATGCGAGAATTAAAGAGGCTATTATCGCGATTACCAATGCTAGTATGATGCTGTTCATAGGGATCCAGGCGTTATCTGCCATCGGGTCCCAACTACCGTTCTCTTTGACTGGTAACCAGTCATACTTACTCTCAATCCAGCCGTTACTCTCGGCACGGGAGAAGAATCCCTTCAGCGCCTTGAACTGTAGCGCGATTCCGAGTACGAAGAAAGTAGGAATTGCGAGAATCGGAGCTAGCCACTTCGATCTGGCGATTGGATCCTTCGCCTCGAGGATTGTTCCTCTAACTATGTAGAATGTGAAGAATGCGAGCAGCCCTCCCATCAGAGGGCTTACGATCCAAGACATGACGACCTTGCTAACTACTTCCCAATCAATCAGTGAAGTACTGTGCTGCACCTCCAGAACAAGCCCCGCTCCGACAATACCGCCAATGATACTGTGAGTGGTAGAGACAGGAAGCCCCAGCCTAGTGGCTATGGTTAGCCAAACTGCAGCAGCCATCATGGCAGCGATGAATGCGTACATCAGGTCGTTAGCGAATGCATTGGTAACGGTCTCGAAGTCTACAGAGAGAATACCCTTTCTGACAGTGTCAGTAACCGCATCCCCTGCGAAGAATGCACCAGCGAATTCGAAGACTGCCGCTACTATCACCGCTTGCTTCAATGTCAAAGCACGAGAACCGACAGAAGTCCCCATTGCATTGGCAACATCGTTAGCACCGATGTTCCAAGCCATGTAGGCACAAACTAAGAGTGACAGAATCAGAACTAGCGTCATTATCGGTTCCATTGCGGGCACCGCATCGCTAGAGGTACTTCATGGAGAAGTTGCGTAATCTATATAGTAATAATTAGAATCGCCGATTCATGCCTATAGGGCCAGGTGAGCAAGACGTCCGCAGACTGCAACTTACGGGCGGTTCGACCTATACGATGAGCCTGCCCAAACCATGGGTGCTGTCTAACGGCCTGTCAGCTCGGGATGGCATTCGTGTGGAATGGAGGCCAACGGGAGAACTCTCGCTAACTCCTCTAGATGTGCCAGAGGAGGTCAAGACACTTGTCGAACTGAATCTGGATGGTATTCCTGAAGGGGCCTTGTACGATCACCTGATGGGAGCATACCTATCTGGGGCTCAGGAGATATCGGCTCACAGCGGTGAGGAGTTCAGCCGTGAGACTCGAAGTGAGATACGCAGGTTCCTGCGTTCCACTCGGGGATTTGAGATTGGTGAGCAGTCAGAGAGCAGTGTTAATCTAATCAGTCTTCTAAATGCTGGTGAACTACCCCTCCATGCAAGCCTGAACAGGATGTACCTGTTACTGTCCTCCTTGGTCCGAGACACGTTTGAAGTTCTGACCGGCTACGATGACGAGTTGATTACCGATTTCGAGGAGCGAGAGAGAGAAGTAGACGGCCTGCATTATCTGATTGAGAGGCAAGTCGGATCAATGCTAGATTCACAGCAGGTTGCCAGATCACTTGGTTTGGGCAGGAAAGAAGGCGTCGAGCACGCCAATCTGGCAAGATCACTTGAGAGGATGATGGACCACGCTCATGAGATGGCCCGTCTGACTCTGGAGACCAGTCCCCGGCCGCGCTTGAAGTCGGACGAACGCCCCCTCTCCCTG
>CAXEUQ010000177.1:0-2823 GCA_963999425.1 uncultured Candidatus Poseidoniales archaeon
TCCCCACACCGTTTTGCAAGCGGTTCTTGCAGCCGAAGCCGAAGAAGATGCTGATGACTCATTTATCCCTGTCGAAGAATATCCATTGGACTCAAACGTTGGCTATTATCCAGGATGTGTGGACTACATCGATCAAGAAATGATATTCAGCCATGTCAATCATGGGGAAATGGACCTCGGCGACACCACTAATGCCGCATTCACAATCTTCGAGGAGATGGGAGAGTCAGTAACATACCTAGGAAGGGATTTCCTAAAGTGCTGCGGACACGACCAGAAGTGGCAGGGACTATCAGAGGTATTTGAGAAGCTCAAGGTCTACAATCAGAAAAAGTTGGGTGAGAGTGGCATAGACACACTTGTGACCTCATGCGCAGAGTGCTTCAGGACGTTTGCTCTCGACTACGAGCTTGAGGGAATGAAGATTATGCACACTACAGAGTACCTCGTTGAGAACGGATTTGACATGGATCTAGCCGTGGATGATGATGTAACCGTCACTTACCATGACCCATGCAGACTCGGCAGGCAGATGGATTTGTATGACAAGCCTAGAGATCTCGTTCAGTCTGTGGATGGAGTGAACCTAGTCGAGATGGAGCATCACGGAGAGGATGCTCTTTGCTGCGGCGTCTCTAGTATGATGGCTTGCAACGAGAACAGCAGAGCTCTCAGACTACAGCGCTTCGATGAGGTGAACGCCACCGGAGCAGATGTGATGCTGACTACATGTCCCAAGTGTGTAGCCCACTTCGAGTGCCTGAAGTTCGAGGGAGATCCAAGGCACGACTTCGAGATATTGGATGTTGTCAGTTTCCTCGCTAGGCAGATTGAGAGCAAGAGCCAGTGAGGTTCTGCCTAGATTTGTTGTAAAGATACATTGAGAATGTGTAGCCTGAGTTGACAATCATGACGGAGATTCCAGATCTTCTCGCCCGGCGCGCTGCAGAGCAGAAGAGAATCAGGATGCTCTTGGACTCAATGCGTGCCGAGGAGGAGGCCAAACTGAAGGGCGGAGAGGATGCCGTGGCCTGGGTTAAGGAAGAATTGTGTATAGGGTGCGACCAGTGTACTATCGTCTGTGATGATGATGCGATTGAGTTGTACGATACCCCCCTAGCCAGTCCTATAATGGACGTGGATGTGAATCGAAAGGCTAGGATACTGAGAGACGAGTGCACCGGTTGCAGGCTGTGCGCACTCGGTTGTCCGACAGATGCAATTATCATGATTGACAGGTAGGTGAATGAATGAAGGAAGAAGACCCTGTGAGATTCGGTGCTGAGTTTGGACCAAAGAGGACCAAGGGCTCTACTGGAGTCTCTCTATCTACATTCAAAACACTGGTCTGGGTTTCCAATCTAGGTGGCCTTCTGCTATTCGTTATAGGCTTGGAATTGATGACTGTACAGCAGCGTTTCTATCTCGGACTCGCTTGTATCGTGGCTGGAATAGTAATCGCTTTGTTTCCATCAAACTACGAGATAGTCGGGATGGATGGATTCGAACTTGACGAAGGTGGGGGAGATGATTGACCCCCGTCAGATGAATGGTACTGAATTCCAGAAATCCGTCTGGGAGCAATTGCTGGCAATTCCACGTGGAGAGACTAGGACGTACAAGCAGATTGCTGAAGCGATAGGTCGTCCAAGGTCATCTAGAGCTGTTGCGAATGCCTGTGGGGCTAACCCACTGCCAATCACGGTGCCGTGTCATCGTGCGGTTAGAACAGATGGCTCACTCGGTGGATACAGTGGCGAAGGAGGGGTCGAGACCAAGGCAAGACTGCTCCGGGAAGAAGGCGCCCTCTAGGCAGGCCATGTGCTTACATCATCGAGCAAATCCATCATCGACATCTTGTGTCTATCACTCGGATTGTCCGTGAGATGAATCGAATGGAACAGTCTGATTCCTATCGCCATGTCTGGCTGGTCGGCCAGCATAGGAGTCAATCTGCCGTATTCGGATGACCATTCAATCGCATGAGGAGTGAGTTCTTCAATTAGCGAAGACACCAAATCCGGTGCTGTTGCAGTTCCTGCCGGCAACTTGGGGCGTTTGACAATCGAGTCGGGAAGACCGGAAGACTCAGATGACTCGCGTAGAGCGACCTTCTCGATTCCGTTAATCAGCATCTCAGACGGAAGACGATTGCTGGCCTCGACATGCTGCTTACCTAGGAATGGTACCCTAATCTCCAAGCCCTGAGCCATACCATGCCTGTCTGCTAATCTCAGTTGGAAATTCGATAATTGGCCCCTCTCCAATTCGAAATCCAAAGTGTCGTGCAGATTCTTGAAATGGTACCTAGGATGAACGTTTGGGTCTAGCCAAGGCATCCCCTCTCCTGTGCTGAGCGTTGATGAATCAAAATCATACATCGAGAGTCTATTAGAAATCAATTCACGGTGTCCTGAAAGATCCTTGTACCTGAGATACCCTCCATGCAACTCGTCAGCACCCTGTCCGCAAAGTCCGACCTTGACCTTGTTTGACATCTGTTCGAATAGGGGCTGCCAGAACAGGACTGTGATGTCCAAATCCTCACCATCGTACACGAATTTTGGCAGGCGATTCCAGAACGCCTGTTCCTCGATGACACTGGTGTGGTGGGCCATATCTAGGTGACCAGCGACTATCTCAGAAGCAACGAAATCAGGATTATCCTCGCTGCTGGCAACCGTCCAGCACTCCGGCACCCGGTCACCAGAATTGAGTGCTGAGTCCCTAGCAAGAGCAGCAATCAGACTTGAGTCAAGACCACCGGACAGGACAACTCCAATCGGGACATCGGATAGCATTCTGGATTTGACCGAGTATCGC
>CAXEUQ010000178.1:0-2795 GCA_963999425.1 uncultured Candidatus Poseidoniales archaeon
TATATGCTGCAATGCTACTGCACTCTGCTGAGAAAGAGATTGATGAGAATGGCGTCACCGCGGTCTTGACCGCAGCTGGCGTGGATGTTGATGGTGCCCGCGTGAAGGCTCTGGTCGCATCTCTGGGATCAGTCGATATCGGCGAGGCCATGGCTACTGCCGTGGCCGCTCCTGTGGCTGCCTCAGCTGCACCCGCTGCTTCTGGCGGCGGTGGCGAAGAGGCTGCTGCGGCCGAAGAGGCTGAGGCAGAGGAAGAGGCAGAAGACGACGCCGCTGGCTTCGAGGGTCTCGGCTCGCTCTTCGGCTGATTGCAACCCAAGGAATTGACGCGAAGCCGCTATGGGCGGTAGCCTTCAGGCTCGACCATGGTGGTAAGTCGTCTGATTGAGATTCCAGTCAGCGTCACGCCTACTGATGGCATTCGTGCGCTTCGCCGGATCGGTGAAGCGCGAGGCTGGACCATGAGGCGAGTACAAGAGTCTCGTATGGTGCATCGCTGGGCGATAATCGTGCCAATCTCAAGACAAGCCAGAGTACTAGGGCTTGTGGTCGAGGACGGAGAAGCGATTGGTCTCTCCATACGCTCCTGGTCGTTCGTTCCCGGGTCGGCTGGCAGACTCTCAATGGTCGCTTTCGAGGTTCCGAGGGGACTAGAGGGCGAGAAGTGGAAGGAGTTGCTCACAGAATGGGCAGAATCTCTGCCGCGCTGCCCTTGGAAGTGGAGTTTCGGAGAGAGGTCGATGATTGGTTACTTCCTGCCTGAGTTCCGTCGCTCGAGAGTGCTGTTCAGTAGCGAAGGAGTAGACATTGGGGATTGGAAGGGACCTGAGTCATCGTGATGATGGTTTTATTGATTCCAGCGCATACCGCATAGGCATGAGGTCGTCGGCTTCGCTGGTCGTCCTGCTTCTTCTATTGGTCTCACTCTCGGGGTGTCTGGCCGAGGAGGACTTCATGGATGACGATCGCTTCATCGTGGATGAAAGTGAACTAATCAATCCCGAGGGTCCCGATTACTGTGGTGATTTCGACGGTGATGGTCAGCCTGACTGCCCTCTGAGCGGATATATCCCTGACACTAATCCGTGGTGGTGTAATTCCACTGGGATAGGCGGGCATCATGTAGACCCGGCTTACGAGGGCATGACCAAGGGAGAACTCGTCCCGGAGTTGTGCGAGACTCTAACTTACGAGTTGAAGGATGCAATCGAGTGGGCTTCTCAATGGCCAACTCTAGGTGATGCCGAGGATGCCGGTTTCACGATGTCTGTGGAGTACATTGAGGGCATGGGGACTCACCATGTAATGCTCAACGACTTCTCGATGACAGATTCTCAGTTCGATGCCGAGAACCCCGAGTTCCCGGACACGAGGATTGACGATGTTTTCGACCATCAGAAGCCGGAGTTCCTGATGTACGGGGGCGAGGAGAGAGACTCGGTTCTGGTCGGTTTCGCGTGGTTCGTTCACGCTCCTTCCGATTCTCCTCCTGAGGGTTTCACCGGGGATAACGATTGGTGGCATCGTCATGAGTCCCTGTGCATCCGACCCGGTGATTTCCTACTTAGAGGAGCGGATCTCGACGAGGAGACATGTGAGAGTCGTGATGGTGTCAACGTCAATCTTGAGGAGTATTGGATGGTACACGCTTGGATAGTGAGGCCTTGGCTGACCTATGATGATGTATTCACCAACCACCATCCATGTCTGCATGAAGATGGACCCGAAGAGGACTTGGAAGCAGACTGCTGGGGTGAGAGCACCGAGCATGTCGGACACGACATCTAGTTGCTAATCGGCCTGAGATGTTCGCAAAGGCGGAGCGTTTGATAGGGAGGGTTGTGAGCGAAGAGCGAGCAGAATGGACTTCGAAGACCTGTTCAACACCCCGAGGAAGATGCGAATTGCTGGCATCAGTCTAGCATTCATGCTCGCCTTCCCACTCTACTTCGCCTTCGTTCCGACATTACTGGATGACGATATGTTCGGAGGAGGCTCGTCCGGCCCTACAGGGGACTGGGAGGTCGGCTTCGCCGAGACTCCGATAGTCCTCCAAGAGACCCAGGTATTGGGGGATGGCGACACGCATGACACCTTCTTCGATGTCGCCTCTGAACTCGATATCGGATACATCGAGTTGAATATAGACTGCAATGACAACGATGATCCCGGTCCTGGTTTCACCGACAGTGCTGAGGGTACCAGCGATGTAAGCGGGGCTGAGGGTGAGTTTGAGGACCAAAGTGGAGAGGGGCCTTGCTCAGGTGGTGATTCGGGCTTCACCCTAAGATGGGATGTGACTTCGAACTACTCGGGAGTGAACTTCACCGCCTCGGGCATGAGCGAGTCTGAAATCAGGGCAATGTGGAATGATGGTGGTCAGGGCAGGGGAACATGGGCTGCTACGATTACTGCCGACATCAGCTCACCTCCGTCCCCTCTAGGCTCAATCGTCGACTCCGACGAGGAGTACGAGATCACCTGGACTGCGATGACCTACGAGTTAATCCTGCAGCCAGTGGTAGAAGTAGAGGCTTGATCAGGTCTTGGCGTAGATGCTGATTACGTCCCCATCTTGAACTTCGTAATCCGCGCCGATTACTCGCGAGTTTCGCGCATCAACAGCCCTGATGAATCCATCGCCCAAGTCGGAATGGACCTCGTAGGCCAGGCCCTTTGCGGTCGTGCCCTGTTCAACTAAGAGTGCGTCCGGTAGCGTGTTGCCGTCGCCGTCAACCCAGTGGGTTTCGTCCTGAACCGGATAGGCGACCTTGCGAGACAGCGTTCCGAACACC
>CAXEUQ010000179.1:0-2766 GCA_963999425.1 uncultured Candidatus Poseidoniales archaeon
CCCGAGGACTGGTCGCAATGGGTCGCTGCGTATCCATTCGAACACAGCGGGAAGCAGTCCGGACGCCTCGTGGTTGCCAGTCAGCCTCATGGTCGTGGACTCGCCGCCTGGAAGGACCAAAGCGTGCGGATTCACATCTGCTAGGTCAGATGCCATTCTCAACTCGTGCAAACTGATTGCGATGTCGCACTCATCGGCAGCCCTCTGCAGGGCGGACATGTGGACATGTCTAGCACCCTGTAGCATGACCAATCCAATGCGCAGCATGTCATCGCGTCTAGCCACTCGGAAATTACTCTGTCGCGCCTCCGATGAACTGAAAGACCGAGGGCTAGACGTCGCAATGTGCAACCCGCGGGTCGCATCCACAACTTCGGTGCCGGACCTGCCGTGCTGCCTTTCGAGGTCGTCGAAGAGGTGTCTTCGGCCCTGCCTAACCTTTCAGACAGTGGTTTGGGACTGATGGAGGTCTCGCACCGCTCGGACACCTTCCAAGCAGTTATTGACTCGGCAGTTGGCAGGGTCAGGAGTCTGCTTTCGGTGCCCGATGACTACGAGGTACTATTCCTGCAGGGAGGGGCCTCGACCCAATTCTACATGACTGCTCTTAACCTAATCGGCAGTGGCGGGAAGGCAGACTTCCTAGTATCTGGAACATGGTCGAAGAAGGCGCTCAAGGAAGCCAGAAGAGTGGGAGATTGCGTGGCTGCTTGGGACGGTTCTGACGATGGTTTCAGATCTGTCCCTTCGGACGGCGACTACTCTATCAGGGAGGATACTGACTACCTCCATTATACCTCAAACAACACTCTATTCGGCACTCAGTACCATCACCTTCCAGACAGTGGAGGAAGGCCTAGGGTGGTCGATGCCAGCTCGGATATCTGTGGCGTGCCTATTGACGTCTCCGAACATGACCTAATCTACGCTGGCGCACAGAAGAACCTAGGGCCGAGCGGGGTAACTCTCGCAATCCTCTCGCCTTGGTCCCTATCGAGGTGTCATGACGGTTTGCCGACAATGCTCGACTATCGCACACATGTTGCCAAGGGCTCGATGTTCAACACTCCCAACACCCTCGGCATCTTCGTCCTTGACCGGGTTCTGGCTTGGGTCGAGCGAAACGGTGGTCTAGCTGGTGCCGTGGAGAGGAATCGTGCCAAGGCCTCTCTATTGTACGGAGAGTTGGACCGTAGCGATTTCTGGAGACCTCACGCACACGGAGGCTCTCGCTCGGTGATGAATGTTACATGGCGCCTTGCTGACACCGACCTTGAAGGGACTTTTCTCAACGAGGCGATGGATTCTGGCTTAGGCGGCCTCAAGGGACATCGCAGTGTTGGTGGAATCCGCGCCAGCATGTACAATGGCTGTCCAATCGAGAGCGTCAAGGCCCTTGTGGGCTTCATGCGGGACTTCGAGTCCCGTTACGAGTGAGGGCATCATGGATTCACGCGGAGCCTTGGAAATCCTCGACTTGACTCTGCTGAATCGAGATGCATCGGATTCCGACTTGGATGAACTCTGTAGGTTGGCCAACATGCACCGTCCGGCTTCAGTGTGCGTTTTCTCGGAGCACGTCTCCTATGTCAGAGATAGACTGGAAGGAATACCGATCAGCGCCGTGGCTGCAGGCTTCCCCGTCGGCGGCGATGACCCGGAGCAGGTAGCTGCAGAAATCAGGCAAGCATTAGAGGCGGGAGCCGATGAGATAGACTGCGTTCTGGAGCCAAGCGAAGAGGCTCCCGGTCAGTCAGAGCAGGCGATGCTAATCGCAATGAGGGAAGCATCTGCTGATTGTGTCCTGAAGGTCATTATCGAAACACCTCTGCTTGACGAGCGTAGCATGCGCGCCGCCACTCGAATGGTACTAGCCGCTGGAGCAGACTTTGTCAAGACCTGTACTGGAAAGCGAGGAAAGTGCAGTGACGAGGCTGCTGAGATCCTGTCTTTTGAAGTCATGAGGCACGGGGTGACGATGGGGAGTTGCCCCGGAGTCAAACTATCGGGTGGAATCGGCACTCTGGATGATGTGAATAGACTAGTCGGAATCGTCAACTCACAGGATTCATCGATTCAGGGCCCGGGTAGATTGAGGATAGGAGCATCATCACTGCTCAATGAGTTAATCTAGTGGGCTCGGCAGGAATTGAACCTGCGATCTTCGCCGTGTGAAGGCGACGTCATGACCCCTAGACCACGAGCCCTTTGCCGTCTGACAGCCCAATTCGGCAATAAGCGTGATGACTCCTCTCAGGAGCACAACTCCCGCCGGAATCAAAAGTCGCCCCTAATTCGGCGTTTCATGGCCGCAGGTCTTGACTTCGATGTCCTGCGCGAGAAAGAGACTTGGCAGGCTTTCGGAGTCGGTGTAGTCCTCTTCTGTATAATCGGGTATTCATCCCTTACACTGTTCGGACTATCGGCATCTGCTTACGGAGTGTCGGATGAAGTAGTTCCGGTTCCTGACTTTGAGGTTGAAACGATGAATAGGTCGGGAATCGATGATGCCATCGCTGATGAGAATGGAATGTTCAGGCTGTCCGACTTGCAAGGCAACGTCGTAGTAATCGATTTCATGGCAGTAGATTGTGCCAATTGCCACTATGTACAGACTCATATCCAACAGAATCTGGATGATTGGAGAGCTCTCGAAGGCCCTCATGAGGTGATTGCAATATCAATTGCCACTTGGTACGGGTACGAATCATTTGAACGGATAAACAGGACATTTGGCGATGTAGATTCGGAAAAGCACATGTCTTG
>CAXEUQ010000180.1:0-2728 GCA_963999425.1 uncultured Candidatus Poseidoniales archaeon
TCTTCCATCCAAGACCAGCACGGCATAGTAATCAGAGACAGCATCGACCTACAGTTACTTGCAACTGAGATTAGAGATCCAAGCAATTCACCTGCTTTGGATATCGACAATACAGGGATGAGCCAGAAAGGCACCATCATCATTGATGATTTGAGAGTGGCTACCAACTCTACTGCCCATGCCATCGAACTTGACGAAGTAGATGCCTCGGTCAAAGGAATTGACCTTAGTGGCGATAATGGAGGTATGTTATGGGATGCCGCTGGAGACTTCTCTTCCAATCTTCAGAACAGCGTTCTTTCTGGTAATTCTGTTTCTTGTCTAGATTTAGTTGACCATACGGAATTGTTCTCAGAAAATGTAGCGCTAAACTGCGACTTGTCTGCGTCAGTTTCGATGATCAATAGTTTTGCAAACTTCACCGACTCAACGTTCTCGTCTGGCTCTTCGAATACTATTGATATGTTGGGGAATAGCCATCTGCGATGGATTTCATCCTCCGATATCGGGACTCCGACATTCACTGGATCAGACAACATCGTCGACGTGATGTGGATGATTGAAGTGCATGCTGTCAATCAGCATCTGCTCCACATCCCACATGCCGAAGTAAACATGACATTCGACCTTTACGAGTCAGAGCAGACAGCCACCTTGCCATATTCAGGAATTGAGACATACGGTCCGTTTGTCGGAGAGCGCTGGACCCCCATGCAGGGCTGGTCGGACACCAATGTGGTGTACACAGGATGTGACTATGATGGTGTCCATAACGACTCTAACTCCTTCGACTTGAATTCGGACCTGTCAATCTACTGCCGCCTTGAACTACAGAATCAGCCACCATTCATTATCTGGGACTCTCCCTCCAATGATGAGGTCTTCGCCAGTGGTAGCGCCGTCTCCTTCGATGCCTCACGCTCATGGGACCTCGATTTCGACGCGTTGACCTACACTTGGACGAGCAGCATAGATGGCGATATAGCAAGCGCCTGTGGACCACTCACCGGCAACGGCTCTGCCTTTGAAGCGAACTCAGGCACCTCGACCTGCCTAGCAGACGGTACGCATCAGATTACCCTCGAGGTATGCGACCCGATTTACTGCGTTCAAGAGACCAGAGAGGTCGAGTTAGTCAACCTCCCTCCCGTGCTCACGGTCGGCACAACTCCGGGCATCTCTGCATGGGGCACCCTTTACTTGGGGATCACAGCCAACGTCTCGATTCACCTAGGCAGCACCTACGACCCTGAAGGGGATGAGATGTCCTGCTGGGTAGAGACCTCATACGGAGAAGGCTCGGGACAGCCACCAACTGGAGCCCCAGAATGCCCTGAGACCATCATCACCTCTTTCCCCGGCGCACCCAATCAGTTCTCAGTCACCGTATATGCCTCTGATGGAGTCAACACACCGGTCTCATGGACTTTCAATGTAGAGTTGTTCAACGAGATTCCAGAGGCTCGCATGCAGATTATTCGGACAGGACCGATGTCTTCGGACATAGTCAGGCTGGATGGGACCCAGACCTTCGACCCGGAGGGAGACGCCGTCAAATTCGAGTTCTGGAGCGACAGGGACGGCCTGCTGGCTTCCGGAGTAACCCCCGACTCCGAATTGGTGTGGGAGGGTACCCTGTCGAAGGGGAACCACGAGATTACCATGCATGCCAGCGATGACCTCGCGAATCATGCAGGCATGTGGACCACAGCCAGCGAGGAACTGACTGTCACCAACTCTCCACCTGTGGCTATCATCGCGAGCCCTTCGGATGGAATTCTGACCGATTCAGGCGAACTTCTCGTCTTCGACGCTACAGGCTCGGGCGACTGGGACGTTGCCTGCACAGACCTGCCTGACAACGGCAGCGGACTGGTATGCAACCCGTTTACCGAGCAGAGCACGGACCTAGTCAGCGTGCTGTGGGAGAGCGACAAGCTCAGTGAGCCGATGGGAAGCGGATGGCATCTAGAGACAAGACTGCCTGAGGGAGTCCATCAAGTGACCCTGACCGTCGAGGACGGCTCCGGTGCGAGTGATTCCTACCAGATTATGGTCAGGGTCGACGAAGCCGCCCCCGTTTTGATACTCGACTCTCCGATACCTGATATCGAGGTCTACTCAAACCTTCCAGTCTTGTTCGACTTCCGACGTTCATTCGACCCGGATGGAGACGATTTCACTGTCAGCGTATTCTCCGACCTCATGCTGGAGCCGATTCTTGAAGACAAGAGCACAGAGTACTGGTACAACGACTATCTCCCTGCGGGCGAGCATACACTGCGTTTCGAACTCACCGACTCAACCGGTTTACAGCGTATTCATTCCCAGTCTCTGACCGTTCTGGAGACCGGACCAGTCGCTGCCATAGCGGGCCTTTCAGAGGGGCAGTATATCCCGCCAGGAGAACCGGTTTTGTTGGATGCATCAGCATCCTATGACTACGACGAAGACATAATCCTCTATCAGTGGAGCCTAAGTGACGGTACTCTGCTGAGCGACAAGGAAGCCTACTCGGTCACTTTCCCGCCTGGTCCAGTGCGCGTAGACCTCCTAGTCAAGGACTCGAGGGGCGCTACATCCTCGACCTCGATAAATCTCACAATCGGCTCTAGTTCACCCCAACTCTACGAGCTTGAGGTGAATCCACTAGTGTTCGAGACCGACGACCCGACTCCGGTTCTGATTACTGTCAGGCTCGTCGACCCAGATGGGACAACCAATTCGG
>CAXEUQ010000181.1:0-2718 GCA_963999425.1 uncultured Candidatus Poseidoniales archaeon
AAAACTAAGGCCAAAATGAATATTGTAAGTGAGAGGGTTGGTGACACCTTCTAATCGCCCCTAAGTTCCCTCAGGACCGTTTCCACCCTATCCATCCCTCGGTCTATGTCGTCTCTGCCGATAGTGTAAGCAAATCTGAGGTGGCCCTCGCCCATCTCTCCAAACGCTGTTCCTGGAGAACATAATACTCCTCCCTCTAACAATGCCATTGCGATTTCCTCGCTATTCATCCCGGGCACTTCGACCTTGGGGAAGACATAGAAGGCCCCTGTTGGTATGTGGCAAGAAACTCCGGGCATAGCATTGAGTCTTCGGCAGATTAAGTCTCTTCTGGCCTTGAACTCCTCGCACATCTCTTCGGGATAGTTAGGGGCACTCTCTAATGCCTCAAGAACAGCGTGCTGCATAGCATCATTGCTGCACGCTGTGACGTAGTACTGCATCTTCGTCAGTTGGGCCATAGCATCGTCGTCGGGAGAAAGTAGGTATCCTATCCTCCACCCCGTCATAGCGAAGGTCTTGGAGAATGACTGTACCATGATGACCTTGTCATAACCGGCCCCTAGGAAGGATACATGTGGGCCGTCGTACACGATTCTGTCGTATACCTCGTCGGTAATCAGCCACAAGTCGTGCCTGATTGCGAAATCGACTAGTTCGTCCCTCTGAGCCTCGGTGACATTGCCACCGGTGGGGTTGCTCGGGAAGTTGTACAGAATTGCTACCGTGTTCTCATCAACTCTAGACTCAAGATTCTCAATAGTTGGGACGAAGCCGTTCTCGAAAGTGCAGGGGTAGAGATTGGGCTCGCCCCCGCAGATTACCACATCAGGGGGGTAGAGGGGGAAGTACGGCTCGGGCAGCATAACGTTGTCCCCGGGTTGGACCAGTGCGAGGAAGATGTCGAGCAGTCCGTTTGTCCCACTCATCGTTATGCAGACATTACTCTCATCCAGACTGGGGTCGAGATGGTGCCACATCTCGGCTATCTTGCTTCTCAGTGGAGGGAGTCCTGCTGTGGTGGTGTACTTGTTCTTGCCCTCGCTCATTGCTTTGGTGAAAGCTTCGATTGCTACTGGCGGGGGTTGGAAGTCAGGCTCCCCCAGACCGAACTGAATTGAGTCGTCTCCCGCCATGTCGAACATGCGTCTGACCCCAGTAGGTCTGATGCTGTTCGCTCTGTCTGAGAACCTCACCATGTCCTGCGGACAAGTCCACAAGGATTTGAACAAAACGCACTCAATCTGTCGAATTCGCTATTTCTGCTCGTCTTCTTCCAGAAGTTCCGCATCTATTGCCCCCCCGGGCATGAAATCCACAGATTTGCTGCCTCGGAAGCGTGAGATGATATCGTCTATCTCTCCGTCGGATCTAACGCGAACCAACACCACTGAGGCGACCCAAATTGCAAAGACTGAGGCGACTAGTAAAATCACCAAGGGAGGAACTGTAAACTGAGATGAAGAAGTTGCTGTTCCGTGTACTGTGACTATGACAGGAAGTGATACGGAATCCCCCGATACTGCCCTAATCTCAATCAGGTGTGGACCTTGTCCAATCTTCGAGGGGTCGAGAATCACATGCCAGAAGAACGGAGTGAGTGGTCCTATCTCCTCTAACTCGGCAGAGTATGTGGTCTCCCTCCATTCTCCGCCGTCAATTCTGAACTCAACTCGGTCAACGTTGCCCATTTGACCCCACGAATGACCTGTGACATTGATTGTCCCGTTGGAATCGATGAGATTGAGCAGATGATTCTGAATGGAGGGGTCTATCGAGGCCTCATTGCCCATCTCACCCAGATGGAATGCCAATTCAACAGCGGCGAGAGCATCTACCATGCCCCAACCGAAGTCTCGGTTCCAGTACGGATCCAACTCAGGCGCACTGGCCTCGCCTCTTCTCTCGGCTGTCTGCTTCAGCACCTCCTTGATTTGCAGAGGAGTCAGATTCTCATTGGCTTCCATTACTAGGGCGATTACACCTGTAACCGCGGGCGTGGCATATGAGGTGCCACTGCCTCGTCCGGTGTAGGTATTGTCAGAGGCGTCACCTCCGAGGAAGTTGTTGCAACCTCCGCTGGAGACGCAGCCCTCGGCTTGGATGATGTTTGTACCCGGAGCGCTGATTTCGGGAATCAGTTCGTCGAGAGGATTGGAATCCCCATTGTCTCTCCTTGGTCCTCTTGAAGAGTAGGAGGCGATGGTGTCGTCAGACCTATCGACAGTGTTGAGGTCATCAGTAGCGGCCACGGTGATAGAAAGCGAAGAGGCGCTCATACCAGATAGTCCGTCGTTGTCGGGCCCGGAGTTGCCTGCCGCGTTGGATACTGCCACTCCCGCAAGCATGGCTTCGTCGAGGATTCTGCTGTGCATATCACTCCCATCAGAGCCTCCGTCCTCGTGGCTCGTTATTCCCCATGACAAGGAGATGATATCGATGCCATAATTGGCCTCGTCCACCCCTGACCACGCATCGTCCCGGTGATCGATAATCCACTGCAGACCATTCATCGCTGATTCGTAGAACTGCTGCTCCAAAAGATAGTTCTCGAACGGTCCGGCGCCCACATCGGTCCCGATTCTTACATCAATAAGAGATGCATTCGGAGCCGAGCCATAATACTCTGACTGTGAGCCATCGGACTCGATTCCAGTCGCTGCCGCCATACCCATGCAGGCGGTGCCGTGTTGATTGCCGTCATTGGGGTCGAACGAG
>CAXEUQ010000182.1:0-2713 GCA_963999425.1 uncultured Candidatus Poseidoniales archaeon
ACTCTCGATATGCAAGCCCGTGGCCTAGAGAATATCGGTTTAGTTCTCCAAGGAAGGATGTATAGAACTCTTTCCGATATTTCCAAAATATGTGAAACTCTGGGTCCGAACGCAGATTTCAGAATCTGTAAAGGAATCTATCTGGAACCCGAGAATATTGCACATACGAAATACTGGGATATCGTGCATGGGACTAACGATGCCATCGATGCCATGCTCGATTCAGGGGCTTACACTGCTATCGCTTCGCACGACAATCCGGTCATCGCCCATTCTCTAGCCGCCTTGAAGAGTCGAGATATGGGTCCGGGCAAGCCCGACCCGAGACATACAGAGCCTCCGGAAATGAGTGCAGGCAAGGGGCCGGGTTACGAGTTCCAATTTCTACTTGGAGTCAGAGGAGACGTCAGACGCAAACTCTCCGAGCAAGGGCACACGACAAGGGTCTACGTGCCATACGGGACTAAGTGGTACGAGTACAGCATGCGCCGCCTCAGGGAGAATCCAGAAATTGCCTTCCATGTCACCAAGGCGCTGCTGATGCCGTGGACTAACAAGCGCTAGTCCAAATCAATCGGATGCAGGTAAATTCGGCGCAGGTCGGAAGCAGCCCGAACTCCTCTCAGAGTTCTGCCTTTGCCGGTATGCAGAGCCCTGATACGCCATGGTCTACCTTCTACTTCAATCACAGTACCGCAAGAGAACTCTTGCCCCGGATCGCACTCCAATAATCCAGACAAACTTTCTTCTCCCTCCGTCATAGTAATTCTGACCGTGACTCTATCTCGGCGCACAGCCCAAGCGGCCAAGATTTCCGTGGCCGGCAGAGTCTTGCGAGGCCTAGAGCCGGCCCCGTCGATTCTAGTAATCTCCCAGTGAGCAGAGTCCCACTCAAAGACCTCTCCAACAGCGAGGACTTCGTCCTCATCTACCTCGATATCCTCTGCTCTGCTTGAAGCACCCTCTGAAAGAGTGAAAACCACTCTCACCGCTTTGGGCGGAGCGGATGACGACTGTCTGGACTTTACCACACTCTAAGCATCTGGCTAGGACATCGAACCCGCTTCCACGTGGAGTCCTGCGGAGCACCTCATGCTCTGTGGCACGAGCGCAATTCATGCACTCCGCAATCTGTGGTCCCGAATCCTCATCAAGACCGTCTGTCATGTATGTTCGGCAGTCATCGCCCACTTGAAGCCATCCAATGCGATGATTGAATAGAAGTCACCCAGAGCAGACGGCATGCCAACTGGAGATGGAGGATTCGGCCTGCCTCAGATGTCAGAGGAGGAGATGTTCTCTCTACTGCTCTCAGAGGATACCGAGAGGGGTGATTCAGAGCCGGCGATCGCCGCTGGAATCGGCGAGCAGATGCTGCACATGAGCCTGCGCCCGCTTCCTCGCTCGATGCGAGCCCGTATCAGAGACATCTCAGGACGGGTTCCTGCGAATAATGCAGTTTTGATTGGAGGCGGAATCGGACATCTGTCAGCTTGGCTACTCGATTTGTGGTGTGGCGACCCCGCTAATCCACCTCAGATTCCACCACCCAAGCCGGACAGTTTTCGAATTATCGAATCGGGAGGAAAGTTCGGAGTGATAATTGACAGACTGATTAGAAGACACGGAGCGGAGGATTGGACACAGGTCATCCAAATGCCTTGGAGCGAGTTGGCCGCAGAGGCAGCATCATGGTCTGCAGCTACTGCAGCCCTGCCGCAGAACGCCCAACCATCTCCTCTACCCCTCCCCATCGACCTCGCGGTCGTTGATGTTCCTGAGGCAGATAGAACCTCTACTGCTATATCGGCGTTTGAACTGCTTTCACCTGGTGGCGTACTTCTAGTGCAGGAGCCCGAAGTCCCAACCGGAGATGTGGGTGTGGCCGACTCGCCTTCTGAGATGACGCCCGCCCAGAAGAAGGTAGAATCATTCAACCATTGGATATCGTTTGTCAAGGAAGTCAGCGAGAATCATTCTCTCGGATTTGTCGAACTGACTGGAGGAACCCTCGCTGTACTGCGCCGGACCTGAATCGTCTCGCTTACATTCTCTTCCACAGCGGGCCGAATCAGATTTGCAACGTCCAGTGTTGAGGCAGACGAATTCCCCATTGCATCGAGTAGCAAATCGACCCTCAGGAGACCATATCCATAGTGGTCATCATGGTCACTTTGTCCTTCTTTCATCTGTGAGTTCTGCATGATGAGATCTTTCATCTGAGAAACCGCTCCGGGCCCACCCGACTCCCCCTCGCGTTGCATCTCGGGATACTCCTCCAACACAATAGCCAGAGCACCTGATACCCAAGCGGTCGAAGCGGAAGTCCCGCTCGACCAGCCCCACCAAGAGCCAGAACTCAAACCTCCTGCCATCAGAATCGGGACTTCGTGCCCGGGAGCGACCAATTCCGGTTTCTTGTCCGGATCACTCCTCGGGAATATTGGATTGGGCCAGATTCTACCGTCGTTATCTCCCTGTGAACTACCAGTCCAAATTGCTCCCGTACGAGTGACCCCGCCAACACAGATCACATCTTCTACAGAGCCGGGGGACTCAACATCACCGTCATCATCCTCACCGTCGTTGCCAGCAGCAGCCACAACGTACACTCCCTGATTGATTGCGTCCTCGACCGATTCTTCTAGAGCATCCGTGGTGAACAAGCCAGAGCCGAATCCTTGTGCACCTCCAAGACTCAGAGAGATCACGT
>CAXEUQ010000183.1:0-2685 GCA_963999425.1 uncultured Candidatus Poseidoniales archaeon
ATGAGGTCCCAGTGCGTAGTGCTTCGCAGGTTCGAATCCTGTCCTCTGCACCACCTAATGGCACCCCGCAGCGCTGAGTCAGTTTCTTAGTGCCTCACTAGGCAAGAGATTCGTGGGACGAGTTGCAACCGCATTGCTGTTGGCTGGCCTGATGCTGTTCTCGCTGGCACCTCTGGGCCAGTCATCAGAATTGTCTGAAGTCTCACAGACCGCCTGGACGAGCTCTGATACCGGCTCGAAGATCAACTACACCGACGAGCATACCACCGTCACAATAGGCCCCTCAGGAAGACAGACAACACTGGAGATGCCTGGTGGCCACGACTATAGCCGCCCCTTGCCGTTGGTAATCTCACTGCATGGATACTCGGGCTGGGGCACACAGAATGCCGCCTACATGCACCTGTACGACAGCATCCACGAGAATGAGCATTTGCTAATCTCCCCGGATGGCAATATCAACATCATTGCGATGCGCTACTGGAACGCCACCGATGCGTGCTGCAACCTGTTCGGCTCTGATGTGGATGATGTCGGCTACCTGATGAGCCTAATCGACGAGGCGGTGCAATACTACGGGGCGGATCCGGACGGAGTGATTGTGACTGGACTTTCCAATGGTGGTTTCATGAGCCATCGGATGGCCTGTGATGCGGGCAGCTCAATTCGCGCTATTGTGGCCTTGAATGGCGTGACGTGGGACGATTTCTCAGACTGCAGCGATACCGGCAGACCTGACATATTGCATGTTCATTCAACCGCTGATTCTGTCATTCGATACGATGGGGGCTCAATATCTGGAGGTGACTATCCTTCGGCTACCGAGACGGTTGGATATTGGGCTGATCGCTCGGGCTGTGACTCAACTTGGACTGAACTTGGAACAAGAGACATCACAGGTGATGATGGTCAAGTGGATACTGATGAGTTTGAGTTTCTCAACTGTGCTTCTGGCAACCGGGTTGCTCACTGGAGAATCAACGGTGGTTCACACGTCCCCCCTCTCAACGACCCTGGCTGGGCCGACCAAACTCTAGAATGGGCGCTCTCAGGATTCGTACGTGACTCGGATGGAGATGGTTACCGCGATGATGTTGATGCATTCATCTACAATCCCAACGAGTGGGAGGATTCTGACGGGGATGATGTGGGCGACAATACCGATGAGTGCGACCTAGACCCTGCGGGCTGGGTCGATTCTGATGAAGATGGAGTATGCGCTCCGACCGATGTATTCCCTGATGACCCCAATGAGTGGTCAGACAGAGATGGGGATGGCTATGGCGACAATTCGGATGTTTTCCCGGATGATGGTACTGAGTGGGTCGATTCTGATGGGGATGGCTACGGCGATAACTCGGATGCATTCCCTGACGACTACACCGAATGGGGAGATCTGGATGAGGATGGAGTGGGTGATAATTCGGACGCCTTCCCAACCGACCCTGATGAGTGGTCTGATACCGATGGAGATGGCTATGGTGACAATTCGGACATCTTCCCCGAGGACGTGAGTGAATGGATGGACACCGATTCGGACGGAGTAGGCGATAACTCGGATGTGTTCCCTACAGACCCGGCCGAATGGGAGGATACCGACTCGGATGGAGTGGGCGACAATGCGGATGTCTTCCCCGACAATCCTCTCGAATGGGAGGATACTGACGGGGATGGTTATGGTGACAACATCGACCAGTTCCCTGAGGATGGAACAGAGTGGGTGGACACCGATAAGGATGGAGTTGGAGACAACTCCGATGCTTTTCCTCAGGATGCAACAGAGACTACGGATACTGATGGGGATGGAGTGGGAGACAACACCGATGAGTTCCCTCAAGATCGTACAGAGTGGGTCGATACTGATGGGGATGGGTATGGGGACAATTCCGACGCCTTCCCAGAGATTTCTTCCGAATGGGCTGACACAGATGGTGATGGAGTGGGAGACAATGTCGACCTCTTCCCGACCGATAGCTCGGAGTGGATTGATACCGATGAGGACGGAGTAGGTGACAACGCGGACGCCTTCCCGATGGACCCCAATGAGACTCTGGATTCAGATGGAGATGGTTACGGAGATAACCGAGATTGGGCACCTTATGATCCAGAAGTCTGGGACGAACCGCCTGACTACGCATTGATTGCTCTAGTTGGAATTGTGATTCTTCTACTGGTTGGTGTGGTGTACACCAGTCGTCGGCAGGCTTGAGTGCTAACTCCCTATTCGCCAATCATGGACTGGGTTAACCTAGCAGGCAAGGGCCTCTTTTCGGGGGCTGTAATAGTAGCAGCAAGTGAGATAGCAAAGAAATCAGCAGTGTTCGGAGCGCTGGTGATTTCTCTGCCTTTGGCGAGTATAATGTCGATGACGTGGCTGTACAACGATACCGAGGATACAGCTCAGGTGGCAGACTTCGCAGAGAGTATTCTGTGGCTAGTAATCCCATCGATGCTGCTGTTCGTGGTGCTGCCATTTCTGCTCAGACGTGGTTGGGGTTTCGAGGCGGGAATGGCAGCAGGCATTGTTGCAACTATAATCGCCTATGGACTAGGTGTCTGGGCTGCTCAATCATTCGGACAAGTGTCCTAGATCGGGTTTATGTTTCGTTTGGCTTGGTGATGACATAACACCAGCTTTCTCCAGTCTGCGTGATAGTAGCTGGTGGTAGGTCGAGCCTGTCCAAC
>CAXEUQ010000184.1:0-2667 GCA_963999425.1 uncultured Candidatus Poseidoniales archaeon
ATTCGCAATAGTGCGATTCAAGGCAGGGTGTCCTGTCGCAACCCCGCAGGGTCTGCGATGAAGGTAATCAACGACGCAATTCACGGTCAGTTTAGAATCGAGGGAGTGAGGGCTGATCTGCTGAACACTCCTGAGATGAACAAGCTCAGTCACATCAAGCAACTCGGACTCGCTCACCTCGTCTTTCCCGGAGCTCACCATACCCGCTTTGAACACTCACTCGGGGTATCTCATATCGCAGGGATGATGGCCGAGTCACTGGGTCTGGATGAACACGAGACCAATACTGTCCAGGCTGCAGCGATGCTGCACGACGTAGGGCACGGCCCCTACTCGCACACGCTAGAGCATATCTTGCACGAGAGAGGAGGGATGGATCACATGTCTATTACCGAGGGAATCATAGTCGGAGACTACGATGTGCTGCGTGATGGAGAGGAGCCATCTGTACCGAATCGCCGAACTATTCCCGATATACTCGAGTCGCACGACCTCGACCCCAATGAGGTCGCCGGACTAATCAGAGGGCCGGGAGCAGGTGGGACGGAGCGCTCACTGAGTGCATGGACCGCAGGGAAGGAGAACTTCGTGGACCAGGACCTCACTCTAGCACATCTGGTACACGGGCCTGTGGATTGCGACCAACTCGACTACCTACTCAGAGACTCTCACTTCACAGGAGTGAAGCATGGAATTGTCGATCATCGCAGATTAATCATGTGTCTCGAGAGGCACAGTGGCGACATCGCTGTCGAGGAAGGCGGGCTACCAGCACTTGAGGGTATGATGATGGCTCGCGCCCTGATGTACAGTGCAGTTTACTTCCACCGGGTTACCAGAGTCACCGAAGTGATGCTTTCCAGAGCAGTTGAGAGGAGTTCGGACAGTCTACCTGACTCTATTGACCTACAGCGCCGCGTCGATGCTGAGATTTGGGAAGCCTTGGCAGGTGCAGGAGATTACGCTAAGGACATGATTAGACGACTCAAGTACAGACAACTGCTCAAGGTATGCGCAAGCAGACGTAGGGAGGACCTCAGCGAGGAACAGGCAGCGAACCTTCTGAGTATAGTCGAGAACTCTGAGAGCAGACGGCAGTTCGAGGACGACCTAGCGCACAGAGCGGGACTTCCTCCGGGCTACGTCGCAGTGGATGTCCCAAACATCAAGCTCCTGCTCGCTGAGCCTAGGATGTCACAGGTCGAAGTCAGGATTCTAGGGGATGACGGGAAGACTCGCTGGTTCCGTGATCACACCCCGATTGCTGACGCACTCAGGAACCGCCAAGTGAGCCAAGCAGCAGTATATGTGATTACTCTACCTAGTCATCGCGAAAAAGTGGCGCAGTTGGCCGAAAGACACTTGTTCTCGTGATATTATCAGGCCCACTTGGTGTCTTCTTTTCGGACATCTTATGATGATACCATTCAAAAGCCACCCCTCGGTCGCGCAAGCGCCCGGTTCCTGAAACAGGAATCGTAGAATCCCCTTGGTGAGCCAATGGACAGCACAATGAAAGAAGTGTACGACAGCGTAATCGCAAGGGATCCGAACCAGCCTGAGTTCCATCAGGCGGTAGAAGAGGTCCTAGACAGCCTAGTCCCGGTCATCGAGGCCCATCCAGAGTACCTGCCTGTAGTCAGGGCTGTGGTCGAGGCCGAGAGAATCGTCCAGTTCAGAGTACCCTGGTATGATGATAATGGAAACTTCCATGTCAACAGGGGATTCAGAATCCAGTTCAACAGCGCTATTGGGCCGTACAAGGGTGGGCTTAGATTCCATCCCAGCGTCAACCAGTCGATACTGAAGTTCCTAGCCTTTGAGCAGGTGTTCAAGAACAGCCTAACCGGACTTCCTATGGGAGGAGGAAAGGGTGGCTCAGACTTCGATCCTAAGGGCAAGTCAGATGGCGAAGTCATGCGCTTCTGCCAGTCATTCATGATGGAGTTATGGAGGCACATCGGTGCAGATTTAGACGTCCCAGCAGGAGATATCGGAGTCGGAGGCAGGGAGATTGGCTATCTATTCGGAATGTACAAGAAACTCGCGAATGAGTTCACAGGAGTTCTCACAGGAAAGGGCCTGTCTTACGGCGGCTCGCTAATCCGACCCGAGGCAACCGGATACGGTCTAGTCTACTTCGCCCGCGAAATGCTCGCCACCAAGGGCAAGGGGTTTGACGGTGCCACCGTCGCAATCAGTGGCTCGGGTAATGTAGCCCAGTTCGCATGCGAGAAGGTGCTCGATTTAGGCGGAAAGCCGGTGACTATGTCCGATAGCAGCGGATTCATCTACGATGCAGCCGGAATCGACAGGGAGAAGTTGGCTTGGATAATGGACCTTAAGAATAACAGGAGAGGCAGAATCAAGGAATACGCTGACCACTTTGATGGAGTCGAGTACACCGCTTCCAAGCCCGAACCCAACCTCAACGGTCTGTGGGATACTCCAGTAGACATCGCTCTTCCATGTGCTACACAGAATGAGGTAAATGGCGAGGAGGCTCAGATGCTTGTCAATAACAACGTCATTGCTGTGGCGGAGGGTGCTAACATGCCGTGCACACCCGAGGCCGTAGAGTGTTTCCATGCGAACGGGATTCTTTTCGCTCCCGGAAAGGCATCCAACGCTGGCGGAGTTGCGACTTCTGGCCTAGAGATGAGCCAG
>CAXEUQ010000185.1:0-2660 GCA_963999425.1 uncultured Candidatus Poseidoniales archaeon
TAAGATGAGCATTTTTAGTTTATACAGCAAAATGACATTTCGGGCAAAATTGCTTGGCGCGCGGCAAGTGTGCGCGCCATTTTCTTGGTGAGAATGTTCTCTTATTATTTTCGCGGAAGGTATTACAGCTGCGACAATATCCTGTGTACATGTACGCAGCGTATCCATTTACGTCACATCCATGATGCCAAGCGCCTCCTCCGGTCCCATCGTTGCTGACCAAGATGTTGTCAATGAAAACCCCTGGGCGTAGGGCCGAATTCTCGGATGTCCAAGTCCTGATTCTGAACTTCATATCGGAGATCGAGTCAGTCGACATTCCAGAAATTGCCGAGAGGTTGAACTGATCTGAGACCCAACCACTATGGCCGGTCCCGCTGTAGACCGGGAGTGCTCCAGCTGGAGCCCCATTAACAGAGAGGTTTGTGTGGCTGATTGAATAAGTGTAGCCGCCCTCAGGCTGAATCCATGTCCAAGGACCCCAACCGGATGAGGTCATAGCTCGGTACTCAAACCAAGCACCCGCCTCACTTCCGTCGAGATGGTACCAAATGTCGTAAGACAGAGTGTAGTTAGATTGTTTATTGGCAGGCAAGACTGAAACCGGGAATATGAGCCACGAATCAGTATCTGCAGGTAGCGGTTGACCCGGCATTGTACCTGCTACTACTGAGCCTTCGGTAGGACTGGAAGGTACGACCCCATGCGATAGGGTCTGTTCTGAGCCGGTTATGGTCCCGTTGAGTTTCATATTGGTTGCTGCCCAGTACGTTGGAAGATTACAGAAGTACAACTCGCCTTGTTCCTCAGTAGAATTGAGGCCGGTAAGGTCATCATAGAAGTAGCCGAAGTCGTTGCCGTATACCAACACCTTTCCGCCATCCGGACAAGTAGAGTTGCCTTCAGGAATAACGGTCTCATAGGTCATGAAAGTACCGTTCACGAGAGTTCCGTTAGCTACCCTTCCATTGCCCCCTTGGATTACTTGATTGGTTTGACACAGATAATACGAAGAAGTAATTTCGTCACTTGAAAGATCGCCGCTGTCGTCTATGTCGTACCCTGCACTGAGGTTGTAACCGGTTAGATTGTTGCAATGCGGGTGAGGGTTGTATCCACTCGTAGATTCGAACTCTGTCATCACCAGAGGATTAGGGCCAGGGTTGAATCTGTTGCTGAGTGAGATTGTGTAATTACCGTCGTCCAAATCGGAAATCGAAGAACGTGTTAGGTCATCTTCCAAAGATAGGTGTTCGTCCAATAAATCCATGGTGGTTCCAGCCATAGTCCCATTAGCGATTTCATCACTGTCCCAGATTGTAGCCGGGACGTTGGAGTTATCCATCGGCGAGTCCGAGACATGCATCCAAGCGTCGAGCACGGTGGCATTCCCAGGTACCTCAAAACCTTGGATAGTTGCAGTCCCTCCTTGAGTGTCCACACTCGGTGGACCATTCCATGATGCGATGTCCGCTGTGGTCAATGGTGCAATCAATATCAGTAGTACGAGATACCCCGCAACTCTCTTCCGCTCTGCTGGCATGTATGAGCGAGGGTTCGGGTGCAATATGAATGAATTGGTTCTGTTCTACGAACAGACCCATTTGGCCATATATTCACATCTGTTTTCTTGACCCATGGAGCCACTGGGGGGAATTGAACCCCCGACCTTCGCCTTACCAAGGCGACGCTATACCCCTAAGCCACAGTGGCGACGACCCTTCCATCGATGGGGCTGATTTAATCGCTACGATAGGACCGGACCAGTTTGGCCAAACAACAGGCTCAAGTCTTGCATATCGCTCGTCGGGTCGCTAGCCGAGATCGCATAGCCCGGTATTGCGCATGACTGGAAATCATGTGGGATTTTCCCTCGGGAGTTCAAATCTCCCTCTCGGCGCCACCTCTCATCTTCGGGTGTGGGCAGTGTCCAACTAGCGCGTCCCTTATTCGGTGCCTCGATTCGGGGTTGTCGTGGGCGAAGGCGAAAGCGAGGGTTCGGATGACGCCGGATATGAGTATCATTCACTTCGCCTGACCGATGTTGAACTGAGTTACAAACTGGCTGACAGGAATGAGAGATTCGCCCTGTTGGATATTTTCCGCGAGGACATGATATTCCACCTCGCAATGATGAGGAGTCGTTGGAGTTACGGCGAGGTAACCTGTGTTGGATTGGCCTTCGCCGCCTTGGTACTGGGCTCTTGGGACCTAGGAATTGGAGAGTTGGCTACCGGAGGTGACTACAACCGAGTGGGCCTAGCAGGATTCAGGAATCTATCTGACATCTCGCTGATGATGGCGCTGCTATCTTTGATAGCTTGGGCTGGCGTATTCATCACGATGTGGACAACTTATCCCATAATGCGTGAGAATCTTGTATATCTCTGGCTCGCAATGCTGGTGGTTCAGCTCGGGATGATTAGCGCTCACTCTGATTCGCCGAACTTCCCGAGCGATTCTGTCGGCATGGACTGGGTAATGTGGGGAATGTCGAATCTGATTCTTTTCTTCTTGGCCATCATAGTTGTGCATCGCGCAGTTATCGAGACTAGAGACATTCATGTCCAAGAGAGACATGCTCACCCGGACCCGCGTGTCGTGCAGAAGGCTTGGAGGGATCACAGTCTGAGGGCTTGGAGTCTCAGCCTAGGAGGGTG
>CAXEUQ010000186.1:0-2660 GCA_963999425.1 uncultured Candidatus Poseidoniales archaeon
CGATGTATGCTACAATCCACTGAACTATGCTTGGGATGTTCACCAAGAGTATCTCAAGAAGATGGGTGGGCGAGGTGCCGATACTGTAGTTCTTGGAATGAATCCCGGGCCGCATGGAATGGGGCAGATGGGGATACCATTCGCAGCGACCAGTATAGTACGTGACCTACTAGGAATTTCCGGGATCCCCGTCAATCAGCCCGATACTCCTGATGAGAGAAGGCCTGTAATCGGACTTGACTATCAAAAAGAAGAAGTTTCAGGAACTCGGCTCTGGGGGATTCTAAACGATCATTATGGAAATGCCGAAGCAATCGCATCCAGAGTATTCCTAGTCAATCACTGTCCTCTGATGTTGTTCTCTGGTCCGCGCGCCACCAATATCACGCCCGACAAAATTGCAGGTAGTACTGCAAAGGCGCTGCTTGAGCGCTGCGATGAACATCTCTCTCAAGTCGTAGACATACTAGATGCTAGGAGAGTGATTGGAGTTGGTAAGTTTGCTGAATCAAGGGCTCGAGATGCACTTGCCGAGCAATCTGTCGAAGTCACCGGTTGCTGGCACCCCTCTCCTGCATCTCCTCTTGCCAATCGCAATGGCGGTGCGGACTGGCGAGAGAATGTTAGATCGGTACTACCGTAATGGTCCGAATTAGTATTCAGAATACTGTGGTAAAAAGTTAAGGCGGCTGATGCCGTGTCCTGAGACATGTCAGCGAAGACCACACCGGAATACCTGATTTCAAACGCCGAAAGATACGCTAACGAGAATGCCATTTCCTGGAAGGACGGGAATGGCAACTGGGTCAACATGAACTGGGCCGAGTTCTGCGAAACCGCGATGGGTGTAGCCAAGTCACTAATCGCAATGGGATTCGAAGCCGGTGACAAATTGAGTATCTACTCGTACAACCGCATGGAGTGGTACGCTGCATACGCTGCCGCAAACATGTGTAATGGTGCCGCCGTGGGCGTCTATCACACCTGCTCCCCCGAAGAGGTAGAGTGGGTAGTGGGCAACTCCGACTCCAAGGTCGTATTCGTAGGAAACAACCCGATGGACGGGGGCGATCCCGGCAAGATGTGCACTCACAGACTGCAGGCCACTATGGGAAGTCTGCACAATGTCGAGGCAGTCGTCTCGATGGGTGGCCTCGATGCCATCAACCATCCCTCTGCGATGACTTGGTCCAACTTCATGGCCAAGGGCTCAGATATTCCTGAATCGCAGGTCATGGACCGAATCGCCAGCATCAAGCCGTCCGATACTGCTGCTCTGATTTACACCTCAGGAACCACCGGTAACCCGAAGGGGGTCGTGCTGACTCACGACAACTTCGACTATGAGTTGGAGTGTGTGCACAAGATTACCAGTTACGACCAAGGTGACGGATATGTCTCATGGCTTCCCTGCGCCCACGTGTTCGGCCAAGTAGCAGACAACCACCTGTGGATTAGAGATGCCATCCACATGCGTGTTGTTGACAACCCACTGCATTCGATTGACTATTGCAAGGAGGTTCAGCCACACCTGTTCATAGGAGTTCCAAGAATCTACGAGAAGGTGTATTCCAACCTCATGGCCGCGCTGGGTAGTAAGCTCGGGCTGCTCAAGATTCCCGTACTTGGTGGCATCATCAAGAAGAAGGCGAAGGCGAAGATTGGGATGTCCAACGTCAAGTACGCCATCACCGGCGCTGCACCCATCAATCAGGACATTCTGCACCTGTTCCACAAGCTCGGAGTACCCCTCTTCGAGGGCTACGGAATGACAGAAACCACTGCCGGAGCTACTCTCAACTACGACAACAACAACAGGATCGGTAGCGTCGGCAAGCCATTCGAGGGAAGTGGTTTGCGAATCGCTGACCCTAATGAGAATGGAGAGGGTGAGATTCAGTTCAATGGTCGCCACATCATGGAGGGCTACTACCGCAATCCTGAGGCAACCGCAGATACGATGACAGAAGATGGTTGGCTCAAGTCCGGAGACTTAGGGCGAATCGATTCTGATGGTTTCGTCTATGTTACTGGTCGTCTCAAGGAAATCTACGTCTCATCCGCTGGCAAGAATATCGCGCCTCTGGTGATTGAGGAGACGATGAAGAGTATTCCTATGGTTTCCCAGTGCATGCTAATCGGTGACAACCGCAAGTACTGCAGCGCTCTGTTTACTCTTGACGTCGGTGCAATACTGCGCGACGTCCACGGACTAGACGGGGCCACCGAGGTTCCCAAGGACCCAGCAGAGCAACTGGCAAAGTTGGCCGAGTTGGGTCACGACCTGTCTGAGTACACCGCTGTGGGTAGTGCTACACACGCCGCGCTAGGAGCAGCAGTGGCGGAGTTGAACCAGAAGTTCAGCAACCCTGAGCAGGTGAAGAAGTTCACAGTGCTGCCTCGCGACCTCAGCGTCGATCACGGTGAGTTGACTCCGACGCTGAAAATCCGCAGAAAGCAGATTCGTGAGAACTGGGCTTCTGAGATTGAAGCCATGTACGCTGATGCATAGTCGGTGGCTCGATGGAACCCGAGGCATGGGTGGCTTTGGCCACCGTGTTTATGCTCGGTGCAATGAGTCCGGGACCTAGTCTCGCAGTAGTTCTGCGTAACACGATGATTGGGGGCCGTCGTCAAGGCATAATGACTGGAATTGGGCA
>CAXEUQ010000187.1:0-2654 GCA_963999425.1 uncultured Candidatus Poseidoniales archaeon
GACGTGCCGAGATTTGAACTCGGGGCCTCTTCCATGCCAAGGAAGCGCGCTTCCAGGCTGCGCCACACGCCCAGTGCATCGGCCACTTACGACGCCCATTTAAGGAGAGTGGGGCACGCTGTGGCATGGCGAGTACGGAGAGTGGCGAGGGGGCTGAGGTGGCTCCTGAGATTCCCGAGGGGTTGCTCGATGTTCTGAGGGAGAACCTCGATGAGGATGCTGCTCCCTTCCTGCGCCACCTTGGCAAACATCTGACTCTCGAGTGGTTGCCTGCTGAGGAATCTCGGCTGGGCATGACTCGATTCGAACACGGCCCGAACGAGTTGTTCAGAAGGCGCCGGTTAGGGGTTGCTCCAGGTGCTGTCACAATAGGCCTCAATCCGATTCTGATAGAGGATGAGAAGATGCTCCTCAACACGCTCGTCCACGAGTTGCTTCATGCTGCCGGTCTGCTAGAGCACGGGGGCAATCATCAGGAGTTGGTGAATCAGATTGCCCCGCCTCCAAAACTCTCCGAATCTCCTCTTCTCAGGCGCATGAGGCAAGAGGTTCTGGACAGCATGCCCGAGCGCCAGTGGATCTGCGGCAACTGCGGCCACTCGTGGGAGCGTGTCAGGGTAACGGCTCCGACGCGATGCCCGAAATGCGCTCGGCCGTTCTCCTCATGATAGGGCAAATACTTGAGTCGTGGCGCTAGTGCGCGAGCGATGGAGTTGCCAACTTGGGGAGAGATCCTACAGATGGCCGAAGACTTCGGCAACGAGACCTATCCCACATTAATCGCCATTATCGCGATTGCTTTTTACTCTGGATTCGTCTTCATGTTCTACCGAATACTAGCCAAGAGGGATCTGATTACTCTTGACCTGAGTAAGTATGCCGATGACTTCGGCGGCAAAGTCAAGAAGTTTCTCAGAAGCACGCTGTTCGTTATCCAGTACATAGTGCTCATCCCCATTCTAATCGCATTCTGGACGCTAGTTCTAGCGGCCATTCTCACTCTTCTATCCAACAGCACCGACCATGCGAGAAACGCGTTGATTGCAACCGCAGTAGTAGGCGCTGTTCGGATACTCGCCTACTGGACCGAGGACCTGTCTAGAGATGTCGCCAAGATGCTCCCGTTCGCTGTCCTCGGTGTCTTCTTAGTCGACTCGACTTCAGTCAAATGGAGTGAGTTTCAGGACTTGCTCAGCAGCCTGCCGCAGCTAGCTGAATCTTACCTTAGCAGCCTCATCCTGCTGGCAATACTCGAGACTATGCTCAGGATTGTGACTACCCTCCGAAGAATCCGCTCCAAGCGCTGGAAGCGCAAGCGTATGCAGAAGGAACTGTCTCGTAAGACAGGTAGGAAGGTGGATGACATCAAGGAGGACATCAGGGATGATGGAATACTAAATCTGAGCGCGGGATCGGATGCCGAGGAGATGCAGGACGTGGTCGAGGATGCGGTCGGAGACTTGCTCGAGGAGCCTGAGGAAGAACTGCAGGGTTCTTGAGCAGGAGTCGTGCGGGGAGTTCAGGGCGATTGGTGTAGTCTGGATATCATCCCGGCCTTCTAAGCCGGTGACATGGGTTCGAATCCTGTATCGCCCACCATCTTTCAACAACTACCGCGAATCGCTCAAATAGGGAGAGCAGGTCGGCGACGCGCATGAAGAGAGGCTCCCGTGCATGGAAGAAGCAGGGGAAGCAGCGCTGGAAGTGGCGCAAGAAGAAGTTGCGACGCAGGAAGGCTTCGCGCAAGCGCGCAAAGATGTAGTCTGGATGAGATATTATCATAGACTCTGAATTCCAAGTCTCCAGGCTATGCCGATAAAAAATAGAATTGTATGGAGCCCTACTCGCGGACGCCTTCTGGATCGATGTACTAGGAGGTACGTGCTGGAGCACGTAATCGAACACTATGGAACAGACAGCGCTAGGCTGTCTAAGACTCGGCCATTGAAGGATCATGCCCGACGAGCTCTTCGAGATGCGATTCTGGATTTGCTTGAAGCATGGTCCATGCACGAGGAACGGACCGAGTTGGAGAGTCGAGGTGTGATTCACCGTTCACTGCTGCAGTCAATAGTCTCTGGACATGCCCTTGAATCTGAACCCCATGACCTCGTAGATGGTCTTGTTGAACTGATGCTGCATCGACTAAGGGCTATTCGTAACGCACCTTTAATCGGCCGGCTCAAGCGCGAGGTAGGGAATTGGCAATCAGTAGACAGATTGCAACCCCTGTTGCTAGACGGAGCGAGGCAGTACGGCTCACCGGATTTGATATTCTGGAACGGAGACAGATTGACTCTGGTTAGGCTGACTATGGAAACCCGTAGCAGAGTCCCGGATGAAGTGGGGATATTAGAAGCAGGCTCGATGCTTCTGTGGGCCCAGCGCAATCCACTAATCGAGATCGGATTGGAGCAGATGGATGTGGTCAGAGTCGGATGGCTAGGGACAAGGTGGGTCAAGTGGTCGAAAAATGGCTCACAAAACTGGGCTGGGCAATCTCGCTCCTTGATTGCAATGGATATCGAGCAGATGGCAAGGTGTGGTTTACTTGATGATATTGCCCGTCGAAACGGCAAGGAAGGACTGATTAACTTTTGGGACTCCCAATCAAGAGGAACGAAAAAGAACATTCAATTAATAGAACTTATCAA
>CAXEUQ010000188.1:0-2649 GCA_963999425.1 uncultured Candidatus Poseidoniales archaeon
GGCCTGTAGTAGAGTGTGGGGAATCTCAGTTGCAGGAGGGCCTCCGACAATCAGATTCCTCCTGATGTCGACATAGGAGTCGTAGTCGACAAGTTGAGGGCATGCGTTAGTGCAGGCAGTACAGGTCAGGCAAGAATATAGTGGAACACCGTCGTCCTCGTTATTCCAGGTGTTGTAGATGATGTTGAGTTTGTCACCGGCATTGAACAGCCTGACAGGACACGCGTCGTCACACAGGTCACAGCCGTAGCACTTGTTCATCTCCCACTCGTATCCCCTAGCCATGCTTCGCATGACCATGAACACAATAGCACCTACTCCCAGACAAGGGATGAACAGGCTGTAGATTAGTTTGGCATCCAGACTCTTCGGATTTTTGTGATATGTTGGGTTGTCTAGGGATAGCGCAGCCAACTCATCCAAACTGAGTGAAGAGTCCGACCTGACTAGGGCGGTTCCATCATCTGAGAGAAGCAGAGGCTGATATGAGACAGCGGAGAATCCGGCAATCATCGAAACTGATTCATTCACGCCAACAGAGTTAGCGGTGAAAGCGACAGTGTAGGTTCTACCTGAATCGAGATACATCGTAGTACTCTCACATGTTCCATCTGCATTCTGCCACAGCAGATTACCGGCCGCATCGTGAAGAGTGACCTCCACTGAGTGAGTTCCGGCATTGCGCACGGTCGTCCTGAATGTGCATCCGACATCAGTCGGAACACTGGAGACTCCCAAATCCTCGACCTCGAAGGAACGACTCTCTGACACCACGACATCAGAACCGTCAGAACTGCCCTCGTAGGCTAGGTCCATGCCACCTGCATTACGGCCAGTATCTATATCGGCGTGCCCATTTTCTCCAGCGAAGTCTAGGATTACTTTCCTTGTAGGCTGATAGATGCCCCAATCAGACCAATGAATTGCAGCAATGACGCACCAATCCGTTACATCTTCATGCTCGAAGTCGAAACCATCCCATACCGCTAGGCTCTGCGTCTCAGAATATGGCAGACAATCATCTGCCCAGTCGTCCCAGACATTGCCTTTGCCTTCATGTACGAGAGTATCCGTGGGTTGCACCCTCAATTCGTCGAGGTCCTCGACTTCGTCCATAGCACCTAGGCCTCCGTAATCCCAGAATCCACCGTCATAGACCGGCCAGGCAACAACAGAGATTAGCACCGTTGCTACGAGAGATCCAATTGCAATCTGTCTACCCGTTCCAGGATTGATTCTAGCACCCATCGATTTGAGGGCAAACCATCTAACTGCGAAGTAGATTACAGCGAATATGAAAATCCCAGTCAATATCCAAGGTATCGCATTGAACAACTCAGCTGTCCAAGGGGCCTGTCGTCCGCAGAACAGATAGTTGTGAGAATCAGACCAACAGTAGTTGGTAAGATCCTTGGAATACAACTCTAGGAAGATGTTGATTGAGAAGACGGAGATGAACCAGACGTGGGCTAGGTAAATCGCGCCCGCAGAAGCGAACCATGGATCCTCAACCCCTCGCTTCTCTCTTCTGCCAATTATGAACGGAGGAAGGGCGAGGATGCCTACTGGAATACCAGTCAGAGCCGCCCCCCACCAACCTGCATTCCATGCAATCACAGGCGACCCGAAGAACTCACCAATAGGCCCTGCTGGAATGATGTATTGAGGCAGATACTCACCCCATCGTAGATATCCGTACGAAAACAGAACATACCAGTCAGGGAACACGAACCCGGCCTGAGCGAACGGGTCAGCAGCACTGTGCAGGGGAGGCGGGATAATCCAAGAGTAGAATGTGATTACAGCGACCATCGCAGCCAGTATGATACTGTCACGCAGAATTTCTGTTGGCCAAACGGAATGGCCGACGAATACCCTTCGCCTCTCTGGATCGGCTTCGAGCAAGCGATCCTTTTCACTCATGTAGGTATCAGCAATCCTCCCGAATCTGTCCAACATGCCCATTCATTCAACCCCTTAATGTGGCTCCGCTATTCCCTGTACCCACACGATGAAGAGATGCGCAAGTATCAGTCCTGTAACTAGGACTGGGAGGATGAAAACGTGCAGGAAGTACATCCGAGTGACCGTCTGCCCACTCAATGTAGTCCCAGCGAACAGGGCCTTAGCCATCCAACCTCCAATCAGAGGTGTCGAACTGGCCATGCTGATTCCGATGGTAGCAGCTCCGAAGGCTAGACTGTCCCATGGGAGGATGTAACCTGAGAAACCGAAGAAGATGGTGAAGAACATCAAGGCGACGCCGATGAGCCAGTTGAGTTCACGGGGATTCCTGTAAGCCCCAGTAAAGTAAACCCGGCACATATGCAGGAACACCGCGGCGACCATGAAGTGCGTTCCCCAGTGATGAATCGACCTGATGATGTAGCCGAAAGGTAACTCGGTCATGATGAACTCCATACTGAGGTAAGCGGGTGAAGGCGTGCCTTCTCCACCGGGGACATAGTAGAGTCCGAGCACAGTGCCGGTGATTACGAGAATGACGAAGGCTAGGAATGAGATTCCGCCCAAACAGTACAGAGGATACCAGTACCAGATGATTCTGAGCTTGTACTTCTCAGCGTGAGTCAGAGGCATCTGCCGGTGAATATGATGGTACGCATCCTTACTCATCCCCCAGTAGTCCTG
>CAXEUQ010000189.1:0-2628 GCA_963999425.1 uncultured Candidatus Poseidoniales archaeon
TGTCAATCAAATGAGTATCGCATATCCCTTCCTCAGTGATGAGGTCGAACCAGTGACATGTCGTCCTGTTCAGGCTCTCGCCCTTGCGCGGAATCAATGAGGGTATAATCTGGTCATAAACGGAAATTTGGTCGGTGTATCGAAACTCCAACACATCCGAATCGTTGGTACTCCATACTTGCTTGACCTTTCCAGCGTAAAGCAACTCGCCCATGTCATAGCTAGACTAATCGCCTCGATTAATATTGCTAAGTCGGAATTAGACTAAACCCAGTGCCTCGACCTGTCCGCCTAATCTATATCTGATGAGTAAGTGAAGGGGATGACCCATGCTACCCGAGTCAGCGCCGCTCTCCGTTAGGAATCGTTCCCCACAGGCAAACAGGGTAGTTTCAATCGTGGCGCTTCTCGTTGTCTTGGGATTCGTAGGCACCAGTCAAGCCGCAGATTACCAAAGCGGCTGGTATGTTTCGGACTCTGGAGTCCAACAAGACCTGAACTGCGCTGAGACAATTGGCGAACAGATATGGGCTTTCGGAGAAGATGGTGTGATGCTGGTAAGCAATGACTTCGGTAATACTTGGGAGAGCTCGGGTTCAGTTACTAGTGCTGATATTCATCACTGTGACTCGGCTTTCGGCGCCTTGGCGGTAGCTGGCGAGTCGGGCACCGTCCTCGTCATGCAGGAGATTGGTGGGGAATGGTCGGAGGTATCACTTTCCGAGTCGGTAAATGGCATCTCACTGACGAGCAACAGCAGCATGATTGCAGTGGGTGATGCGGGAGCAATGTGGAGATTCGATGGCAGTACTTGGACCGAAGTACAGACCGGAGTCGATGAGGACCTGCTTGCCGTGTCGTTCCTCGATGGAGATCTCGGGGTGGCGGTCGGGACCAATGGTACGATTATTTTCTCAGAAGATGGAGGTCAATCATGGGACTACAGGGACTCTCCAAGTGAGGTCATCGAGAGGCCTATCGTCTCAGTCGAGTTCTACAGCGCTGTCAGAATCTACGCGGTGACAGATCAAGGCCACATCATCAAGTCGGCTCGAGAGGGGACTACAGATGTGGGTTTTCTTTGGAACTTGATTGATATCGAGAGGCATTATCCTCCAGGAAGCAATGAGTTCGCAGGTGGGCTTTCATCTCTAGGAGTCACAATCCATTCTATCGATGTAGTCTCGACTAACAAGTTCCTCCTGGTCGGTGCTGATGGCTATGTATCAATGAGCAATGATGGAGGAAATATCGTCAGGCAACAGATTAACCCTATCGGCAATGAGACATCGATCAATGATGTCGCGATGGTCGATGGATTCGATGGAGTGGTTGTCGGAGATTCCGGAGGTGTGCTATGGACTGATCGAGCGGGAGAGGATGAGCAGATTGGATTCCAAGTCATCAATTTCAATGATTTCGACAATTTTGTTGACTACTCAAAGGATATGCTCTTCGCTGGCTTCATCGCTACCATCAAAATCGTAGTCTTTGGAATTGTGATGGGTTTCCTGATTGGAGTCTCGCTGGCGATGTGCAAGACTTCACCGACTTCAATGAAATATATGGTGGAGAGGTTTGATCCGAAAGTTGTCAGAGTGGTGGGGACGATAATTGCAGGCGTAGGCCTGTATCAGTTCTATGTCGCAGTTCCGAAAATTGTAGATTTAGGACTTGATGGGATAGAGAATATCTTCGTTCCAGTCGGAGAGCCGGGGGCTTTCGGCAGAACCCTGTTGGGAATCGGCCTGACCTTCGTGGGCGTTCTGTTCATGACCTATGATGGTAAGTTCTCCAAATTGGACTTGAAAGGATTCAAACTAAACCCATGGGGAGTCAGGCCTCTGAATACGATTGCAACGGTTTATACTGACTTCTTCCGCAACACTCCGTTAATCGTGCAGTTCATGTTCATCCACTTCGGTCTACAGTTGGGCAGATTGATTCAGGAGCCTGCACAGGCATTCCTAGAGGACTCGACAGGAGGTGTGGCGCAGTTCATCAAGGATGAGTTCCTCAATGATAGAGCATACATCAGTGCAATTTGCGCTCTTGGTTTCAACTCTGGAGCATACCAGTGCGAGACTATTCGTGGGGCGATTCAGGCGATTCCTTCGGCGCAGATGGAGGCCGGCAGGAGTATTGGGCTGACCTATATGCAGACAATGAGAAGAATCATTCTTCCTCAAGCAATCAGAATCTGCATCCCTCCTATGGGTAATGAGATGGTGAATCTCGTGCTGAATTCATCACTAGCAATGGTCATCGGATATGCAGAGTTGACGCGGCAAGGGAAGCTGATTACTGCAGTCACTTTCCAGATGGCTTATACTTGGGGCATGGTTCTAGTTTCCTACTTCGTAATCACATGGACTTTGGCCTTGTTACTCAGGAGGCTCGAGGAGAGCACTAGGATACCGGGATTGGGAATGACAGGAGGTGAGTGATTGTCCGAGGGACTGCTTAGAATAGAGAATCTGCACAAGATATACTCCGGTGGAGTCCATGCTGTCAGAGGGATTTCATTCAGTGTCAAGGAGGGAGAGTCTGTGGCGATAATCGGCTCTTCAGGAAGCGGTAAGTCGACTGTTCTCAGGTGCATTAACCGACTGATAGAGCCGACAGAAG
>CAXEUQ010000190.1:0-2614 GCA_963999425.1 uncultured Candidatus Poseidoniales archaeon
CGCTGCCTGGGTGCGTGCCTCCGCCCACAAGATACAGGCCCTCCGTCTCCTCGAAGTGGTTCTGGGGTCTCTTCCAGAGCATTTGATCAAGACCGTGTGCCAGATTGAATACTGCTCCTCGATAGATATCGTTAGACGACCAATCGTCTGGGGTCACAATCGTTTCAGAAACGATGTGTTTGGAGAGTTCTTCGAAACCCATCTTCTCCATCTGCGAGACTACTACATCCCTGAATCGCTGCTTGTGCGTATCCCAATCGACCGAGTCGTGCACATTGGTAACGGGTACGAGGACATACAGAGTGGAGTATCCTTCTGGTGCTAGAGATGAGTCAGTAACGCAAGCGTTCTGAACATAAATCGAGGGGTCGTCCCAAGTAATTCTGTGTTCACTGATATCCTTGAGGTTGCCCTCGTAATCCGCCGAGGCGTAAATCTGGTGATGAGGGGTTTCGTAGGTGCGATTGATTCCCAGATAGATCATGAAAGTCGAGCAGGAGTACGACTTTTCTGCTATCTTCTTGTCTGACCATCTCCTCCTCAGTTTGTCAGGAATCAGGCCGGTCATCCCAGTTGCAAAATCCGCATTCATGACTATCTTTTCTGAGGAATAAACATCTTGTCCAGTTCTTACCCCTACAGCTTTCTTTCCTTCGAACAATACCTCCTCGACCGGTTCGGATAATCTAATCTCGACCCCCAAGTCCTCTGCGATAGCGGCCATCTTTGGAGTGATCGAGCCGACTCCTCCTCTAGGGTGGAATACTCCATACTCGTACTCGAGATAGGACAGGAACGTGAACAGGCTCGGGGCTTGGAAAGGGCTCATTCCCAGATACTTGGTTTGGAATGAGGTGGCCAATTGTAGTCTGTCATCCTTGAACAGCTTCGAGAGGTCCGAGGAGACGCTTCTCCATGGGCGCAGTACTCTAGATACACGCAGTGCCCTTCGACTAATCAGGTCGGATGCTCCCTTCCAAGGTGTGTTGAGACATTTCTTGGAGAGTCTCAACTTCCTGCGGTTGTCTATCATGAATCTCCTGAATCCCTCCGCGTCCTCGGGCCCTGACAGTTCCTCTATCTGAGACGCCATGTAATCCATGTCACTAGTGGCGTCAATCTGCCCTCCCTGACCAAAAATCAATCTGTAATTCGGCTCCAGTCTGATAAGTTCGAGTTCATCATGCACGTCCTTACCCAAAGCGGAGAAAATCTCCTCTGAAATCTCTGGATAATGGAAGAAAGTGGGGCCTCTGTCGAAGGTGAATCCATCCTTGCTGACAAGTCTGGTTCGACCCCCTACTACATCCGACTTCTCGAGTATCAGAACCTTGAGTCCAGCCTTCGCTAGGAGCATCGAACAGGTCAGTCCTCCCGGGCCTGCGCCGATGATGATGGTGTCGTAGTGACGGGGGTCGGCCATGGCTGTCTCTCTCAGAATTCGGGTTTAACTCAATCTATGTCGGAGGTTTGTCAATGGGCATCTCTAAAGATAGATTGAGACGCCATCGATGCAGAGGGCGTTGGGTGATTAGTTGTACAAGTACAAGCACGTGACTACAGTAGATGCTGACATTGAATCTACCTTCGAGTGGTTCGAGCACGAAGGCTCATTCCGACGCCTTATGCCTCCTTGGGAGGTAGCTGAAGAAGTCCGCGCCGACGAGTCTTTGGAAGTTGGCTCCCAGAGGGTGTTTCGATTTCCAGCCCCTGGTGCTCCTTTCGTGAAGATGACTTGGGTGGCTGAGCATACCGCCTACGACCCTCCTCATCACTTCGCAGACAAGATGGTCAGGGGACCGTTCTGGCATTGGACTCACGACCACAACCTCGCCGAGGTCGACGGTAAGACAGAAGTCGTTGACGATGTGACCTACCAAGTCCCATTCGGCGCTTTCGGAAATCTAGCCGATTCCGTACTCGGTGGCATGCTCGTCAAGGGTCGTCTGTCGAGGATGTTCAAGGCGAGAGAACTGAGACTGCAGAGAGATCTCAAGAGGCATTCTGACTTCTCGCATCTACCTCGAAAGAGGATTCTAGTCGCTGGTTCATCAGGTATGATTGGCACCCAGTTAGTAGCATTCCTAGACACCGGCGGACATGACGTCTGGAGACTGGTTAGAAGAACGCTCAAGCCGGGCGCCAATGAGATCAGATGGGACCCCCAGAATAATGATTTGGACCCGAAACTGCTCAGTGGCTTCGATGTAATCATCCACCTAGGTGGAGAGCCGATTGGAGACAAACGCTGGAGTCCCAAGCTCAAGCAGACAATCAGAGACAGTAGGGTAAACAGCACGAGATTGTTGTCTGAAGCAATAGCATCGCTCGACGATAAGCCGGAGTCATTCATCTTAGCCAGCGCGATTGGATGGTATGGAGACAGAGGAAACGAGGAGCTCAATGAATCGAGTGAGATCGGAGAGGGTTTCCTACCCGATGTTTGCAAGCAATGGGAAAGTGCGGCTTCGCCAGCAGAGGAAGCTGGAGTAAGGACAGTCTATCTCAGAACTGGCATAGTTCTAGCAGCCACTGGAGGGGCTTTGGGTAGGATGCTACTGCCATTCAAGATGGGTGCTGGAGGGCCCATGGGAGGTGGCAAGCAGTGGATGTC
>CAXEUQ010000191.1:0-2613 GCA_963999425.1 uncultured Candidatus Poseidoniales archaeon
CCTCCACGAGGCGCTCATACGCGAATCCTGAGGCATCTTCGATTTCAACGCGCCGCACGAAGAGGTGAGTCAGAGATGAGCAGGAGAGCGCCGGTTTCGACAATCGCTTTCAAGTCGGGACATCGAATCGGTGAGCATAGAGGTGCCAGCGTGACGTTCGGAGAGATTCACATCCCGTACTGGGAGGAAGCAGGATTCGAACGCCGAACCTGTAGGGTTACTGGACAACTCTTCTGGACCAGAGACGTCGACAGAGACACCTGCGGCGACTCAATCGAGGATCCGTACACCTTCATCGGCAAACCGATAATCGAGGGTTTCCCAATGCGTGGAAAGGCACTAAAGGATGCCATGCGAGAGATGTTCCTCTCCTTCTTCGAGCAACGTGGTCACCCACGCATCACGCCATATCCCGTGATTGCCAGATGGCGAGACGACATTCACCTGACGATAGCCTCGATAGCCGACTTCCAGCCCCATGTGACAAGCGGAATGGTACCTCCTCCAGCCAATCCCCTGGGGATCTCACAGCCTTGCATCAGACTGACTGATGTGGCCGCAGTAGGCCGTTCTGGACGTCACTTGTCCACTTTCGAGATGATGGCACATCATGCTTTCAACCGTCCCAAGGATGACGATGTGGTCTATTGGATTGACCAGTGCGTGCGCTACTGCGACGAGATGCTATGTGACCATCTCGGCATCGACCCGGCCGAGATTACATATCTCGAGAACCCATGGTCTGGTGGAGGCAATGCAGGTCCTGCATTGGAGGTCATTGTGGGAGGACTCGAACTCGCGACTCTCGTTTTCATGAACCTTGAGGAGCATGAGAAGGGAGACATCGAAATCAAGGGTCTGCGATACCGTGAGATGGACCTCCAGATTATCGATACCGGATACGGCTTGGAGAGGTTCTGCTGGGCTGCTGCGGGAACTCCCACTATCTACGAGGCGATATACCCCGAGTCAGTGGACTGGTTGAAGTCGTTGGCTGGTTTCGACGAGATGGTATCTAGCCTAGGCCTATCTGCCAAGACCGAAGTTCTCCTAGGAGAGTTGTCTAGGCTGGCTGGAATCTTGAATATCGACGTCGGAACCGATGTCGATTCATTGTATTCGATTCTGTGTGAGCGCATGGTGGAATCGGGATTGGACATCTCGGTTGAAGAGCTTAAGCGACTGACTGAGCCGCTGTCGGGAATCTATGCCATACCCGATCACATGCACGCGATTTGCAATATGTTGGGCGATGGCTTGGTGCCTAGCAATGCCAAGGCAGGGTATCTGGTCCGGATGCTCTCGCGAAGAGTCTGCAGGATGAAGGAGGATCTCGACCTAAACGTCTCTCTCGCCGATCTTGGAGCTCATCACATTGACACCCATCTGGATTACTCTGGGTTTGTACAGTCCCGAGAAGGCGCTTTGGCAATACTCTCGCTCGAGGAGGAACGCTATCATGAGATGCTGCGCAAGGGCGAGGCTGCCGTGAGAACTGCTCTCAGGGAACTGCCCCAAGATGCCACGGAAGCCCCTGATGACACTCTGTTCCGGCTCGCCGAGGAGAGAGGTCTGAATCCAGATATGGTCGCATCGATAGCCAACGCAGCAGGATGGAGCCAGTTGGGTGTACGCGTCGGATTCGCAGCTGATATGGCGGCCAGGAATGCCGAGAGAACCAAGGCCGCTGCATCTTCAAGAGGACACAGTGAGGTTTTCGATTCTGATTTCCCAGCAACTGCTCTAGACTTCTACCAAGACACTAGGCTAACTTCCTTCGATGCTTCGGTTCTGGGCTGCAACCAGCTCACTGAGGCCCAGATAGAAGCACTCGACTTATCGCCCGAGGTCAGCATCGCACCTACGCATTCAGTGGTTCTGGACCGCACTTTGTTCTATCCAGAGGGGGGTGGGCAACTTGGAGACCAAGGTAACTTGGGCGGCGCTCGAGTTGCCGACACCAGAATGGAGAATGGAGTGGTTCACCACTTAACGGACGGACCACTAGATGAGGGCTCCACCTCAGGCGAGGTAGATTGGGAGAGGCGCCGGCAGCTAATGGATCACCATACTGCCGTGCACATAGTAGGCGGCAGCGCCAGAGTACTGCTCGGCCCGCATGTCTGGCAGGCTGGCTCAAATAAGGGCGAGCGCTATGCTAGAATCGACCTGACACATTACAAGCGCCTGTCACGTGACGAACTCGACAGCATCGAGGATCACGCCAATGGCATCGTGCGCCTCTCCGTTCCGACCCGCTTCCTCAAGCAGTGGATCCAGTCGCATTATCTGGAGCGCCTGATCGGTCTGTGGCAGCGCGAATGCGACGTTGTCCTGCGCATCGAACTGACGGTCCGTGGCGCCGTTCGTGCCCGCCCTGCGCCTCAGGCTGCGCTTGCCGGGTCCGTGCGCCCCTCGCCGGGCCTGCGGCGGGCGGCGGCGCTCGAGGAGCAGAACGCGGCGGCGGCGGCGGCGAGGGCGGCGCGCGAGGCGGCCAAGGAGTCCGCCGCGGCCGAGAAGGAGGCGCGCAAGCGGCAGAAGGTCGAGGAGGCGAAGAGAAACCCTAACCCTAACCCTAACCCTAACCCTAACCCTAACCCTAACCCTAACCCT
>CAXEUQ010000192.1:0-2601 GCA_963999425.1 uncultured Candidatus Poseidoniales archaeon
CCAGGCATATCGTGCGTTTCAGGCTCAATTAGGGACAGTTGGAAGTGTAAATGAGGCTCCCAACCGCCATTCTCCTCAAATGCTCCGAACCAGGCAATAACTTCTCCCCCATTTATCCTCTGCCCTACTCGCTTTCCTTCGATAGATTTGGAATCAAGGTGACCGAATAATGCCCAAACTGTTACTCCTCCAATCTCGTGCTTTGTTATGATAACATTTCCGTAGTCTCCTGCTTCAGGATTGTAGCCAAAATGAGAAATCTCACCATCCATGAATGCCATGCAAGGGGTTCCAATTGGCCCTCCGATGTCGATCCCGATGTGCACGTTCCTCTCTCCGCCGAATAATTCGGTATTGTACAGATTAGGCCTTACTTCGTCATACTTACCAACGCTGAACTCAGTCTCAGGCTGATTCCAGATTCCTTGACTCAAATCGAGGACTGTATAACCTTCGGGCAAATCTACTACAGAGTGATATTCGTTTGAACTCCAGTCAATCATGATAACGCCAACATGGCTGAAGCCTTCACTCCTCTTCTCCTTCGCCTAGACGCGAGGAAGTATCAATATCAGAAATACCTGTAGGAGATTTGGGTTCAGGAATATCTGAAGAGAGGGCAATGGCTCCAGCCATCTCTCCTTTCTTTCCACGTTCCGTGGACTTCTGTTGCGAAGGGACACGACGGAATAGGCCACTCAAGGCTACCCTCAAACTAGGCTTAGTTCGCCTACCATCTGTACTCTCAATCCCGTCTATGTGTTTATTCCATGTATTTACTAGGTCTTTCATAGCTCTGTGGTGGTCGGACCTAGTTCGCTCAGTCTCGACAACAGCCTCTGAAACTTGCTGGACCAATTCGAGTAATTGATTCAATTCTTTATTCCGGCCAACCCCTCTCCATAACTTCATTGTGTAATTGGCAAGAATCCTAAGTCCATAAGGCGAGCAAAGGAACACATTCCTAGAAATTGCAGCATCTTCAAGTGACTCATGTCCCCAACTCTTCTTCTGTTCCTTGGTTACTCCCCGTTCTGCACGAACTAGGAATTCGTCATTTGGAATGAACATGATTGTAAAATCAGGCCCTTCTTTGCCGAAGTGTTTGTGTAGTCCAAGAGGATAATTTCTATCTGCCAAATCTTTGACCTGATTCCATACATCATTTGTGTGCTGCTTGAGATGTTTTTTCTTCACCTCTATATCTTCTTCTTCATCCAATATGTAGAACGATTGGAATGCTGCCTTGGTCACAGCCTTGGAGTCTATTGCCTGCGCTGCCCCGCCGGGAAGCATCAGGATGAAGTCCGGCTCTTTTCCAGAATCATTACCAGGGTAGGGTGAAAGATTGTACTGCTCTTCAAAGTGGACACCATCTTCCAATCCCATGCCCTCAAGGATGGTTCGTACTCTACCTTCTCCATAGTCGCGCTTGGCTATTGGATCGTTTCCAGCAAGGGCATTTACTATCCTCCTTGCCTCTTTGTTGGCCGCTTCGACGGCCTCGTTAGTATCCTTCTGGGTTTGTTCTAGCTTCCCTTGAAGCGCACTCAGACTTGCGACAAGCTCCTTTATTGTAACATTCTCAGCCTCCACTTTGTCACTCTTGACCTTTGCATCACCTACTTGCTTACTCATTGCATCCAGTTCTGATTTGTTACCTTCTGCCAACTCCTTTGCCTGATTGAGAAGAATGGTATTAGCAATTTGGTTGATTCTATCCTCATCAGCGCCTCTGTTAGTCGCAATAATCCAAAATGCGACCACTAAGGCAACTCCCAAAAATCCAATCGCGAGCAATTCGGCTTCCATCATGCAGAACAATTGGAATCGAGAGTATTTTAACTATGATAAAATCCAGTGAGTCTGAAACTCTGAATTGGTTCTTAGGAGGGGCGGTCTTTCGGTAAGCATGCGAGTCAGAAGGCTGGCGATGTTGCTGTCCGGCCTCGAGCAAATCCAATCTCAATCGATTGAACTGGAGCAGTACGCTACTGATGGCGACCTCGCCTCTCGTTGGCTCACCGACATTTCCACCTTTGGCGACTTGCACGAGGGATGCTCAGTTGCTGATCTGGGAGCAGGCAATGGAGTACTAGGCTTGGGCGCCATGGCACTTGGTGCAGGCAGGGCAATTCTGGTGGAATCCGACGCAGAGGCCTGCGATATTGCCAATTTTAATGCCGAGGAGATGGGTTTTCTAGAAGAGATTCAGGTGGTTCACGCCACTCTCGGCCAGGAAACAGTCGATATCGAAGCAGCAGACCTCATAATCAGCAACCCCCCATGGGGAAGACAGTCTCCCAAGGCCGACCGCCCATTCCTTGATGCCATGCTATCTGCCCGTGTCACTTCGCATCTGATGCACAGCGCCGAAGCTACCCACATTAATCCCCTGTTTGAGGAGCATGGATGGTCCGTTGAGAGATATGGTGAGGCGGACTTTGCTCTTCCAGCAGCTTACTCTCATCACAGCAGACAGAGAGGCAAGACCAGGGCCGCTTTCTGGCGCCTTATACCACCATGAGCCTACGGCTCAATCATGCCGGACCGTTCATAGGGGGTTGTCCGGTCGGCGGGCCGATGACTGCTGAGATAGGC
>CAXEUQ010000193.1:0-2579 GCA_963999425.1 uncultured Candidatus Poseidoniales archaeon
GTCGTGCCATGGCAACGCTGACTGGAGAGGATCAGTATCGACAGGTCTCTCCTCTGAGTCTGTTACATCTTGTCTCCTGTACCCCAGACTTCCTGCCACTGTGGCCCAGAAAAGGGGACTATGATGCGATTCAAGCAGCGATTCACGGCCATGAAAGGGAGTTCCTGACTCGTGCCGTCGACCTCGATGAGGAGAGACGGATGAAGGGGGTCTTGGTACTGCAGTCTTGGACAGAGGAATTCAGGATTGACCAGATTGAAGAGGAATGGGGGGTGCAACCGGGGGATCTCAGAGGCAGGGTCGAGATAGCGGAATGGCTACTATATGCGACGAGGAGGATTCTCGCCGAAGACGAGGACTTGGCCAGTGCGGACAAGAGCTCCCATCGGACTCTTGTAGAGGCCGTGGATGAGATTCATAGAAGAGTCAGATATGGATGCAAGACTGATTTGCTCGGACTGGTTGCACTGAGAGGAGTCGGTAGGACTAGAGCTAGGCAGATGGTAGACCTTCTTGGTGTTTCGAATGCATCTGATCTCGCCGAACTGACCGAACGAGATATGCAAAAACTGTCCGATTTGCGTGGATGGAGTCCGCGATTGGTAGAAGGTATCGTGAGTACGGCATCTCAAGCTGTCAGACGCCGTTCGCGATAGATAGAATTCTTCTAGTTGGGGCCATCGGCGTTCGTGGACGAGTCTGCTTCGATGCCTTGGTTCCCGGCTTGGGGGATTCAATTCTCAGAGCCGATTGAGAATCCAAGTTCGGTTGTATCTGTGTTCAATGAATGGAGGCCGAGTGACAGATGGTTGCTTCTCGCTTATCACGCGGCCTGTAGCGAAGTAAGGCTATGGACAGTTTGGTCGGCCCTGAGGAGGAGGGAAGAGTCGGACAGGATGATTGCTAGAACTCCCGATGCCGAGTTCCTCAGATTGGTATCTGGTACTAGGCAACTAAGCATTGCGTTTCAGCGAGCGGGTGTGAGCAAAGGAGATGCGTCTGCTTGGATTGTTTTCCTTCCTGAATTTACCCTAAGGGAGAAATTTGGAGAAACTGAGATTGAAAGGTCATCTTATTCGGACAACGATCTAGAGGCGACTAGGCTGATCGAGCACCTTGAAGCGAATCTGCTACCGAACCGTCCAATACCTAGCGATGAGGGTCTAATCCGACTAGGGGCTTTGGACACGGGGGAGAGTATCGAGTCTTCATCTAGGGAGAATGTCTTCCTGACTCACTCAGCTCTTGCAGACATGTGAGTTAACGTGAGTCAAACTCATAGGCGGGCTACTCGAGCGGGTACTGAGAATCATGGCGAAGTTTCACGGTTTCAGACATTGTGTCACCTGCAAGGTGAGCTGTACTCCGGGCAACTTCGTGGACTTTGAGAGTAAAAGGTACTGTACAGCCTGTTGGATTGAAAGCAACAATCCTGACCATCCTGAACTAGAAGATACTAGGAGAAAAGTGAACGAAGCCGCAGAGGAATGGAAGTGTGCCAAGTGGACTCGTGAAGAGGGGCCTCTTCCGAACGGACCGAAGTCTCCCCGTCAGAGGTTGTAGATTGAATTCTTTCATTGATGGAAATTTTGACGCCACGCAGTGGGAGAATATCGAGCCTTACACAAAGAATCTATTAGAACGAAAACTGACCTGTTCAGGCTGTCTAGAGACTCTGATTAAGGACGCTTCAACCCTTGCTGAACACATCTCAGAGGCCGGTGCGCTGTTGTACATTGGAATGACTTGCGACACAGAGAGTGAAGAGAAGCGTAATTCATTCCTAGATTTCTCAAGCAAAGTAAGGCCGAAACTCTCTGAGTTCTCTGATTCTCTGAATAGGAGGATTGTCGAGCATCCTGCAGTGGAGGATCTTCCAGAAAGATACGCCCTAATGCTTAGGGGGATGAGGACGGATATCGAAATCTTCCGTAAGGAGAACATACCCCTGAAAGTAAGACAGACAGAACTTGTCACCGAAGCTCAGGGAATAACAGGAGGTATGACAGTTGAATTCGATGGAGAGGAGCGTACATTCCCTCAGATGAGTGCATACTTGGAGTCAAACGAGAGGTCGGTGCGTCAGGGGGCATGGGCTGCAATGTCCGAAAGGAGGATGCAGGACCATGAGAGAATGTCCGAGATATTCGATGAGTTGGTGTCACTGAGGCATCAGATGGCTCTGAATGCTGGATTCGAAAGTTTCACCCATTACATGTTCAAGGCCATGCATCGCTTTGACTACTCTATCGAAGACTGTTTGGAGTTTCACAACTCTGTAGAGTCGGTCTGCATGCCGCTTCTGAGAGAGATAAACAGAGAGAGAGCGGAGGCATTGGGATTAGCTGAATTGAGTCCATGGGATGTTAATGAGAAGACTGGTGCAGGTCCCGACATCCACGGAAGAAATCCGCTTAGACCGTTTGAAACCGTAGATGAGATGGTGGAGAAACTCTCGGAGATGTTTCACGAAATCTCAGAAGATCTAGGAGGTAAGTTCGACAAACTGGTCGAAATGGACACTCTTGACCTTGACACTCGCAAAGGTAAGGCACCTGGTGACTACCAATACTATCTCG
>CAXEUQ010000194.1:0-2568 GCA_963999425.1 uncultured Candidatus Poseidoniales archaeon
TTTTTTGGCCACTAGGAATGATGCATCTCCACTAATGGCATCGCAACCACCGTTGATGAATTCGCTATCGGCCTCTGAAGAACTTCCGACATATACTGGGGTGAATGAAACTCCACTAGAGGAGGACCAATCCTGTAGATTACCTTCACTAGTAGTACCGATTCCAACACATATGTTCGCTCCATCTAGAGCGTAAATCGAGTTCTCAGCCGCTTCAGCAGTAATGAAGTCAGAACGAATCATGATTCCCTGCCCGTCATAGAAGTTGATTCCCGCGAAGTCAGCATTGAGATCACTATCACGACTGGTAGTCCAGGTGCTGGTTCGGATTAGAACATCTATATCCTCATAGGCTAGGAGATCAAAGCGATTCGAACCTGAAGCCCATATGTACTCAACATCATTATTAGGATCAAGTCCGATTGCTGCGGCTATTGCCTTGCAGTACTCGATATCTAAGCCAGATCGCACTCCATTCTCATCCAAATATGCCATGCCGTATTGGTCATTTTTAACCCCACATTTCATGTGTCCACGATCCATGATAACATCCAGAGTACTAGCTGTACTCGAGTCTGCTAAGCCCGCGGTGTATCCTTCATCCCACATTGCATACATATCATCCCAAGTGCAACAATTTCCCTGTAATTGATTAATCAGAATGGATTGTTCCGAAAAGTCATCCATTAATTTCTGGTATATCTCCTCATCAGCCTCAGCCTCTGATTCTAATTCAGCAATCAAGTTCTGGTTGGCTTCATTCTGAGACTCTAACTCAGCTATCCTATCGTTAGCTGAATTAATTTCGTTATTATCTCCTGTACAACCAGCTAAAGTTGAGGAAATCATTATCAAAAATATCATTAATGCTACTATACGCATAGTTGTAGAAAAAGGATTAGTTGGTATTAATTTTTTGCCGGATAGGAGTTTTTACAAATAAAAATCGCAATTTTACTCTCAATAGAGTCATGATTACTTGAACAGAGCATTATACAATCGATTAACAGAAATATCAGTGGGTATCTGCTTAGACCCATCCGATTACTGTCTATGAATTATTGGGCTTTCAGTGGGCCCTTTCAATGCCTACCCTAGTCTACGCATACGTCAATAGGGGCCGCTTATTGATATCCTTGATAGAATAACTAAATGCTTAACTCAGTCACCATGGACATGAATCAACTAAAACCGATGATCATTGTTTTGCTGTTGCTAACATCCGCTCTTGCAGGATGTACTGGAACTGACACTGCTGATTTAGAACAACAGATAGAAGATTTACAACAATCAAATGATGAGATGAATGAAACTATCAATCAACAAAACCAAGATAATGCAGACCTGCAAAGTCAATTAGAAGAAAGGAATACTGAGATTGCAACATTGAACTCAAATGTGGCTATGCTACAATCAACAATAATGGTTGAAGAGATGTACAGAGACTCACTACTGGCATTACTAGAGGAGTCAAACTCATCTAATGAAATGCTCATGTCAATTATCGAAGATTCTGACAATTCAATATTGGCTCTCCTAAATAACCTTGAGATGGAGCAGAATCTGGTTGAAGAGTGGGTTGAAAGGGCATTAAGCAATGATTTTTCTCATATGGATCTGACTGGTTACGACCTAAGTACTGTTGACTTCTCTGGTGCCAACCTGAGATATGCAAACCTTTCGGGTGTTTATATGGAAGGTGCCGTTCTAACTGATGCCAACCTGTATGGCGCCAACCTTTCTGGTGCCAACCTTAGGAGAGCGATTCTAGATAAAGCCGACCTGGAGGGTGCAGACCTTTCTGGTGCCGATCTCAGGAATGCGTCACTTAAGGGCGCTAACCTGATGAAGGCGGCGCTGGATGGTGCTGATCTGAGAGGGGCTAGGATGGTGAAGGCTAGACTTGGCCTTTCTAACCTCCAAGGAGCGAGGCTGGATGGAGCAGATATGAGAGGGATAAGGGGCAGATATGCAATCTGGAGAGAGGCTAACTGGTGGGATGCAACGATGGACGAGTCGCTGACAAAGGCACTATCCAAGAAGTGGCCCAGAGAGCAGTCATGATGATTCGATCTTGGCTAGGCAATCCCTCATCCAATCGGGGACAGTCATCTTACTCTTGACATCGTTCATATCCGTGCAGACAGTTACTTGGTCAGCCGTCCAGCAAAGTGTGCCGTGCTGGTTGCTGAACTCGTAGTGCCACGTGATAGAGGTATCCCCGATTCTGGGCACCGTGATCGCACACTCCACGGTATCACCATAGAAAATAGGATGGAGGAACTGCGCCTCACTGTGGACCATCGGGAATGCAATCTTTTTCTCGGAAAGGATTTCGTTGTAGTGCATCCCACAAGTGAATTCCCAGGACTCCTCGTAGAACCTATGCGCCAGATCCCAGAAACGAGGGTAGTAGACTATCCTCGCCAGGTCTACCATCGGGAAGTCGATTCGCCTTTGTGAGATGAATGCCATGATACTTACAGGAAGCCATGGTTGAAGGCTGTTGTGGAATGGCGGACCCACCGCGATTCGAACACGGGTTTCCAGCTCCGGAGGCTAGAGTGA
>CAXEUQ010000195.1:0-2559 GCA_963999425.1 uncultured Candidatus Poseidoniales archaeon
ATCGAGGAAACCGCATTTCGCACTGCATCGATGTCCTCTAGATCCAGAACCACAGTCTCATGTCCTTCACCGTACATCTCAGCAATCAACGAGTCTAGGTCACTCTGAGAGCGAGCGCACGCAATCACGCGAGCACCAGCGCGAGCGAGCATCAGAGCGCAAGCGCGTCCGATACCTTTCGAGGCACCACAGACAAGAGCTGTTTGACCTGCAAGCGAGTTTTCAGCGAACGGAAATCCTTCATTCAACAATTCTTCCATCTAATCACCTAATCAACGTAGTGCGCGTAAGTTTGGTCTCTTAGTTTCTGGGCCACTACCTCGAGAACCTCCTCCGGCGCGTTGCGGAAGGTAGGGTGCTCGCTTTCACCTTGTGGTCTGCGCATCTCATCCCACTTCCCAGCATCGTATGCCATTAATGCCTCTTTCATCAAGACGCCCGCCAGAACTAGTGTCTCGTAGCACAAGTCCTCGTATGTCATGCCTCTCTTGACGGGAACCTCGCGCCTCAAAAGCAGCTCACCGGTGTCTATCCCATTGTCACAAAAGTGAGTGGATGAGCCGATTGGGATGTCGTGGTAAACGCTCCAAGCCGGTGAAGCGGAACCTCTGCAATCTGGAAGCAGTCCGGGATGCGAATTGATCACTCCGTCCTTAGGATGGTCCAATATTTCTCCGCGGATGATTCTCGTACCTCCGAACACGACTAGATCCAGCGGCATGTCTGCGATGTGCGGCATCACCTGCTCGGAGTTGTGGATTGACACCTCGACGTGAGGAACATCAACTCCTGACTCTGCCAATTCGGCCAGTTGCGAGACTATCGTAGGTGCTACTGGGTTGCCTTCGATGCGCTTGAGGAACTTTTCTCGCTCCTCATCTCCTATGGGCGAATCCTCGGTAATCACGATTGCAGGGACAAATCCCTCTGAGACGATCTGGCGCAGCATCTCTCGCCCGTACGGATGCTCCTTCAGGAGCAGGTATGCGAATCTCGGCTTGGCCATGTCCCCGCTTCGCGGAGGGGTCGTAGATACCCGTTATTTTCGGTCAGGGAGTGACTCGACTCCTGTCGCGAGGGAATAGCACGACCTCGCGCACATTCCCAGCACCAGTGAGTACCATTAGCAGCCTTGCCACGCCCAATCCCCAGCCGGCATGCGGAGGGGCACCGTAGCGGAAACCATCTGTGTAGAAGGTGAAATCTGCTGGCTCAAGGCCCATGTTTCGAAGATTCTGCTCAAGCACATCGACTCGATGCTCGCGCTGACCTCCGCTGGTCATCTCGTCGCGCCCGTAGTTGAGATCGAAACCCCGACTCAGCTGACCTCCCGACGACCCCTTCTCCTCCTCCTTGTGGTGGATGTAGAACGGCTTCATCGACATCGGCCAGCGTGGGATGAAGTGGAATCCGGGGTGCTCGGCTGCGATGATGTCGCAGTGGTGACTCTCGATGTCGTCTCCCCACTCGATCTCACCGCCTCCTGCCTTGACAATCTCGATGGCGTCACAATATGGGATTCGCGGGAATGGAATACTCGGAACTTCTACTGTCACCGAATCTTGACCCTGACTTGCACGGTATTCATTGACAACATCGATGAGACCTTGGTCGTTGGCTGCGACCTCGCTCCAGATGTGATGAATCATCCTCTCCTGAACTCCCATTACGTCCTCATCGTTCATCCAAGCCCCCTCGATATCGAATGAGATGAACTCGTTGAGGTGCCTGTAGGTGTCGTGCTTCTCGGCTCTGAATGCAGGACCTATCTCAAAGACACGCTCAAGTCCGCCGAGAACTGCAAGTTGCTTGTACAGTTGCGGACTCTGCGAGAGATAAGCATCAGTCTCGAAGTACTTCATCGGGAATAGATTGGTGCCGCCTTCGGCGGCAGCGGCGATAATCTTGGGCGTGTTAATCTCCTGGAAACCCTCTGAGATGAGGTGATTGCGCCCATATTGCAGCACCTTGCTGCGTAGTTGGAACATCGCATTCACATGCTCTCTTCTCAAGTCTAGGTGGCGGTTATCTAGCCTGACATCTAGCCCGACATTGACCTCGTCAGTCACTCCTACTGGGAGAGGTGTCGCGGCATCGGCCAGTATGGCTGCCGAAGTCACACTGACCTCGTACTCGGGCGGAGGAACAGGTTCTCCCTCAGCCACCTTGGGTGGACGCTTCTGAGCTACCGTGCCGGTGACTTGGATGGTCGATTCACGGGTGGCGGATTGAATTGCATCGAATACTGCCTCATCCATGTTGTCTCTTTTCAGGAAGGCCTGAATCTTGCCGGTTCCATCTCTCAACATCAGGAAGCAGATGGCACCTCTTCCACGAACTGTCTCTGCGTATCCCGAGATGGTGACCTCATCACCAATCATATCGGCGCCACCTGAAGTGACATCACCTATTGTGTGGCTCCGGTAGGCCGTAGGCTTCCATCCGCTGCTGTCGCGCATGGTCCCGCTACTGCATCCGGGTTATGAACGGTGCTCACTCTTCCTCATGAGGCGCTATCTTTGCCGCAATCAGCAAGAAAGCCGTGTGACCCATAGGTTG
>CAXEUQ010000196.1:0-2555 GCA_963999425.1 uncultured Candidatus Poseidoniales archaeon
CGCCATAGTAAGAATGCCAATAGACGTCGACTCCATCTGATTCGTCAGAGCCATCACCGCAATCGTCCGCGCCATCGTCAACCCAGTCCATTGGAATCTCGTTGCCGTTGTCGCAAAGGAATGTGTCATCGTCGCCATCATCAGACTCGTCGGAGCCATCACCGCAGTCATCCCAGCCATCGTCAACATAGTCCCATGGGATCTCATTGCCGTTGTCGCAAAGGAATGTGTCATCGTCGTCATCGTCGGTGTCATCATCCCAATCTGGAACGTCAATCCAAACTGGAATAGATGTCTTTGGTAGAGTATCATCGACCTCGATGACTACAGCATCTCCCCACATCACAGTGTACTCCATGCTCATTGTTGCAGAGCCATTGTCGCTGTCCATATTGAAGGACATCAGGTCCTCATTCTGATCGATGTGAATGGTCATAGTAATCTCAGCACCATCTTCGGTATACTCCATTGTCATAGTCTGAGATTCCATATCGTCGCTCATAGTGATTGTAATTACTGCATCTTCTGGGATTTCATCCACATCTGAATCTGGCATTTCAATCATTTCTTCGCCCCCTTCCTCATCAGAGAAAAGGCCTACCTGTTCCGAAAGGACTTCAATCACACTAGGAGTGGCGTCTCGGGTCTGGTAAGAGCCAGATTCTGCTGCTGCTCCTGCCATCATTCCTCCAAAGGCGTAGTGGATATTTACGACCTCGCCAATTTGAGTATGGGTGTATGACATTGTCATCATCGGCACTAGTGAGAACGAATTATGGACATGCACCGCATCATTATCGAGATCGGCCATTACTGTCTCATCCATCTGGATATCCATCTGCATACCCAAGTCATCACTCCATTCGCTCATTGAAATCGACTGGGAGTATCCTGCCTTGGGGGTGTCCTCTAGCATCTCTTCGATACTTCGAACATCAGACATGGCATCCATGAAAGTCTCCATGGTGGCCATATAGATACAATCCCCTACGAGCTCTGAGGTGGCGTTATCGTCGTAGTTGGCTGCATTCTCATCCATGCATCCAACGATGTCGTCAACCAGTTCCTCGATATCATCGCCCGAAAGGCAACCAGCAAGAGGTGCGGCAATCAATATTAGGCATGCAAACAAAGCATGTACGCGTGTCATTAGACTCGGGCGCAATGAGTCGAGTTATGAACTATGGGGCGGCTTTATTCAAGCCAGAATCCCAAGTTCCTCTAACGTCCATCCACATCAGCGATGCTAGGGCATTCAATCCAGTCTGCATCCCTGCCTCAAAACCGGGGCGTCCACCGGCTAGAGAGTAGATTACGTCGACTCTGTCGGTCGGTGCGTGCTTAGGGGACTGCTCGCAGGTGTCGTCCTCTTCCTGAAGGTACTCATGCATGCCCCGAAACCAAGTTGCGGGCCAGCCCCGAGAGATGAAATTGTAGTGGTCCGAGTTTCCCTTCGTGTCATCCAGTACAACCACCCACTCAGAGGGGTACTCAAGTTCATCGTACAGAACTTGTCCAAGTCTATCTTGTAGAAAAACCGCCTGCTCACGCATCTCGTCAGTTACGTTAACCCCTCTGTCCTCGTAGTACGACCAGTCATCGATTGGAGAGGTGAAAAGGTAGAGGTGGAAGTAATCCTCGTCACAGCCAGTTAGTTGACTTGCCAACTGCGTCTCGACGGGCCAGTTCAGACCATACATATCCAGATTGATGTACGTGGCAATTTCCACTCCCTCGGGTAGTGTGGTCACGAATGTCTCACTGCCGTATCCAGCCCCTTCGGGAGACCCGCTGCCTTGCCACTCCTCGTAGTCCCAAGCTGCGAACTTCCAGGTATGCTTGGGCTTCAAATCCACCCCGAATTCCACCCAAGCCAATTCTTGCCACTCCTTCATCAAGCGGGCGAGTTCGAGAACTGATGCAACACCTGTGGCATCATCATACGCGCCTTGGGAAGTACATCCCGGGTACTCTATTCCGATGATTATCTGCTGACTGTAGCAAATCGCATCGTAATGGCCACCGACAACAATCCACGAATCTGGATTCTCGCCCTCAATGGTGGCGACGTAGTTTCGACAGTCTTCACACAGCTCGGTTGTGAAGTTCTGGACTTCGACCTCGTAGCCCAGATCCTCGAACCTGAATTGAATGAAGTCTCCAGCGTTGGCGTGAGCGACGGTGTCGATTTTGCGGTAGCCAAAATCGGCCAGAGTTTCGATGTCATCTACTACGGCCGGCGGCCATGGCCAAGTCGGGACCGGGGATTCCATGAACTCATCTTGGAACTCCTGCTGCTTCTGTTCGACGAAGTCCTTGACTGAGGTATAGACCAGATACCCACCTAAGCTAGCAATCAATACGATGACTGAGATAATGACTCCCGCCAACTTGAGTTGTGAGAACTCGACCTTGGTTTCCTCAGTCTCATTCTTCATGACAATCGGTAGGGGCTTAGGGACATAGGACTTCTGCGTTATGCCGGAAGTGGTGCAGGGGACAGGATTCGAACCTGCGAAGCACTACGCACAGCGACCTGAACGCTGCCCCTTTGA
>CAXEUQ010000197.1:0-2492 GCA_963999425.1 uncultured Candidatus Poseidoniales archaeon
CAGCGATTGAAGCCATGGCATTCTGAATAGCGCGGCTGTAACTCGACGAATTCGCCGCATCCGAGAACTCTAGAGATACATCTCCCACCTGCAATGGCGCCTCTGCAGCCTCACGTGTACCATCGAACCTACTGAACTGCTCGGAGTGGCTACTGGCGTCGTGCAGACTGGTGACACCCTTGGTCACCGAATGCCCTTCGGGCCACGGCATATCTTCCATTTCTTTCATTGATGCATCTACAAGAATCTGCTCCTCGGCTTCCATCTGTTCTAGAGCACCTTCATCGCACCCCAATCGGAGCAATAACTCACGATGGTTGGGAAGTGGATCCTTGTCAGCCCAATAGCCGAGCAGTCCACGGTCTACGTATCCGGGGGGATTGCCCGATGATGACCCGAGATAGAGATCATCATGGTGGTGCGCGTGACCACATCCTCGCATAGTCTCGACATGAATCAATGTCGAACCGCCTCCGTCTGAAGCAAACTCTCTGGCCGCAGCAGTAGAGGCGTAGAATAGTCCGGGATCAGAACCATCGATTGTCCACGAAGGAATGCCCATCGCATATCCCTTGTCTCCGAAGGTCTCAGCTCCTGATTGGCCAACGACATAGGTATCGAGTGCAATCTGGTTATTCTGAATCATGAACGCCATAGGAAGCCCTCTTGTTCCGGCGAGGTTCATCGCCTCCCAGAACTCGCCGCTGCTACTGCACCCCTCACCGACGGGTGCTAGGTGGAACCTTTCGACTCCTAATCTGGATGCGGCTAACGCAATTCCTGTGGTCGTAGCGCTGGCAATCGGTAGCGGCGCAGTAGGAGGGAGTACCCTCTTCTCCCAGTTGCCGATGTGCAAATCCCTTCCTCCTGACGCATCCTGACCTCCATCCATGTATGAGCCGGACTTACCCATTTGCGCTGCGAAGACCTCAGTAGGTGTCTGGCCCATTGCCAAAGCAAGTCCTACATCACGAATCATCGGAGCCACAACATCGGCACTCTCGACGTCGCCGCTCAAATCTACAGCTCGTCTCAGGGCAGAAGCACAGGCCACCACTCCTTCCTGCCAGGTCGAGCGGAAACCCTTGCCTGTGAACCTACCACCATCCGGAGTCTCAAGCCCCTCCGAGAACAACTCCTTGAGGTGCTCATCAACCACTCTAGTTCTGGTCATCATCCTCTGCCATTCAAGTCGCTGTTCAAGCGTAATCGAGGCGTAATGAGCAATCCTTCTCAAGCAAAGTGCAGAATCGATTAACAGCCTCGCAGTGCGCCTTTCTAGATGAAGTTCACCAGTCCTCATTGGCATCACTTCCCCAGTGTGTACCCGACTAAGTGAAGGCGCCATCAATCGATCATGCAGAGTTTCTTTGAGCGCTGCGAGAAGGTCCGAGGAGAAGTCATGGAATGAATCGCCATCAAATGATGATGGAGGTTTACATCCGTCCCAGATATCAGATACCAGTTCCAGATGACCATCATGCCTCTCAGCGAAGAACCTCAAAAACTCAACTCTTGCAGCTTCTGATTTGAGTGGAGAAGAGAAAGCAAGGACAGTCTCTGGTTGCCATCCCGCTCCCCATATGATTGGCAGTGTGGATTGAGAGGCGACGTAGGACACCGTCTCAGAAAAGGACTCTACCGATTCCTCTGGAGAAGAATCTCTCCTCATGACCTCTTGCTCGAGTTCTGCCTCACTTACACCAGACTCTCTCTCCCAGATTCGAACGCTTCTCCTTCTGCCTTGGCCTGATGAAGAACGGTCGAGTTTCGCTCTAATTCTCTTGCCGCAATGATCGCAACTCCGGTCGAGCCTCTCAGTCCCTGCTTTCGCCTTCCAAACCTGATGTATGCTGCATTCGGGACATTGCCACACTCCTTGGCGCATGATGTCCCGCACTAGTAGTTAGTACAACAAATCTTCGATGTACTGTGAATTAATCAACCACAAATATGGCAATAATTACGAAATATGCCTATTTCGGTACATATCGGATATAGAAATACCACAAATAAACACTAGTCTAGAATAAAATATACCACATTAATACTTAATTATGTTTGGATTTACTGTATCCGACCACTCGTGAATGCCGCCTCGTAGGTTGTAGACCTCGCCCTTCGCGAGCCCGCTTGAAACCAGATAGCGAGCGACAGCAGCAGATCTCGAACCGCTTCTGCAGTAGACTACGATATCTGTGTCGAGCGGGATTTCAGACATTCGCATTGGAATCTGATTATGCTCAATCCTAAGGTCGGTTCCCGATAGAGTGGCAATAGCCTCCTCTTCGCTCCTGCGTACATCCAGTAGGAATACATCCCATCCGGAGTCTCGACGCTGCACGAATTCAACCGGACTAATCACGAGCATTACTCCGCTCGGTGAACCGGCATCACTTGAACAAGACTGCACAGACTCCTGCTTCAGTTCCGTGACGGCCTCTCGAGATTCATCCTTTGAGAATCCCAAAGTCCTGAAACCCATACTAAGA